>JAHDYN010000067.1 GCA_023383735.1 Gammaproteobacteria bacterium
AGCGATTCGGCACGGTCGACGCTGCCATAGGCACCGCCGATGCCCCACGCCCCGAAACCCACCTCCGAGACACTGATGCCGCTGGCACCCAGCGCACGGTATCGCATTCCGCCGCTCACCTGTTGCACACCATTCTCAGCCGCCGGCTGCGGCATCCAGGCCGACATGTTCCGGTTCAGAGCCGCCCTGACCACGCCACCGGTGAAGATGGCCGCCGATCCGGCAATCAGGCCTCCCAGGACTGTGCGTCGCTGCATACCGGGCACCTCAAAAATACACGACAAACATCCAGACTTCGTAGACCAGCAGCGCTGCATAACCGGCACAAAAAACCTGCAACAGCCGGACCACCGGAAAAATCCCCATGAACTGGCGCCGGGCCACAACAGCCAGCAACACTGCAGACAGGCAGGTGCTGCCGATCTTGACGGCCAGAAACGTCTCCACGTCATGAAGAATCAGGGCGTTCATGATCGCATTGATCTCCTGCGCACCGGAAGCCAGGAGATTGAGCGTAAACAGCGCGTCGGTGCAGCTCATCAGCACGACGGCAAGAACAAGATAGAGGACGCGTGGCTCATGCCAGTCGAGGAAGACGCGCTCGTGGTCACCCTGGCGACGGCCCTGGCGACGGCGTGGACGGAAGCTGCCGTAGGTAAACGACCAGAACGAGTGGGTGCGCCGCTCGTTCGACCGGCGCTCGGCCGCACGCGCCGGCAGGCCCGGTGCCTGGCCGGTCAACCGCGCGAACCAGCGACTCCAGGCAGACGCGTGTGCACTGCCCGTCGCTGCCGGCTCAAGCTGCGGCCCATGCGGATGCTGCCCCACGCACCGATACCCTCATGCCATACAATCGATCAGGAACATATTAGAGGCTCCGGCTGCGCTGCTGCATGCTGGAGTTCGCACTCCGGAATCAGGGACTTGCCATGCTGTTCAGCTTTGCCTTGATGACAACCGCTGACGGGCGAATGCGCGCCGTGGTGCCTGACCTGCCCGACTGCGAGCTGAGCGGTCGTCTGGAACAGGAACTGCTGCCGAGGCTGCGTCTGCTCGTCGAAGAGGAAGTTACCCGCCTGCTGATGGCCGGCAAGCCGCTGCCCGACACGCGCCATGGCGCCGCACCGCCTGACCGCAAGGACCTGGCCACAGCGCGGTGGCTCAGCCTGGATATCAATCTGGCTCACCTCGAAGCGCTTGCCAGACATCAGCGCCACCGCTGACAGCCGTGCAATTGCCTATTTCGGGCGCACCGGCGCATCGTCCGCCGTCGTCATCATCATGCCCGGCTGCATTTCTCCGACAGCCAGTGCCTTCAGATACTTGACCGTCGCCAGATGACAGTAGCTCTGCCCCTGGAAGTTTTCCGGCAGAAACCAGGTGATCCAGCTGTCATAGTCCTGATACAGGCCGGGCGAACTGATATGCACGGCGCCATCATCGCCACGATAGCTGAGCTGGAAATCTGCGAGATACGAACGCCCCGTCGTGTAGGGCTCGTTGTCATCGATGACGAAGGCGGCGGCCTTGTCCGCAGCGGCGGCCTGATTGGCCGCACGAAGTTCGGCCACCGCCTGCGCGCGCACCTGGCGGGTGACATCGGGACAGTAGAGCTGTTTGCCGGCGGCTTTCGCGCCGTGCGCCGCGCGCAGGTGCGCGGCGGTCTTCACCTTGCAGGACACCATCACCGGCAGCTTTCCCGCATAACTCACGACCTGGAAGATCTGCAGCGGATCAACCAGCGGTTTTGAATGCCGGTACGCGGGCATGTCGGTGAACAGCGTGTTTTTCCCGACCATGCTCGTGCTGGCGAGGAGTTGCTGGGCAGCGACGCAGAAGGCCGGTGAATCGGCTGCCGGCAGTGGTGCCGCACGAAGCAGACCGGGGGACAAGGCGACAACACCGGCGACGAGTGTCAGAAGGCGGCTGAGCGTTGGCATCATGAATTCCCCTACTGCTGGATCGAACGCAAATAGGCAACGAGCTTGTCGATGAGACTCTGCGCTGCCGCCCGCCCCGGCTGATCGGGCGGCGCCTGGGCTTCGAGTTCATAACCCCACACGGGCATGTCCCGCAAACCATGCGCCGGCAGCACTGCCCGTCCATCGACGATCTCGCGGATGCGCTGCTCGGGGAATTCGCCACCCGGCTGCCGCCGGGCGATACGGGTCAGGTCCGGAACCATCACCTTCAGGCTTGGCGCCACCGGGCCGTCGCCATACGCCTGCCGCCCATGACAACTGGCACAGAAACGCTGGTAAAGCTGCGGCCCGGTATAGCCGAGCAGCGGATCGAATTCGGAGGCATGCACGGTGGACGCTGCACCCGACAGCAGCGCAACCGCAGCGACGAAAACACGATGCAAGACAGCTCTCCCGATACAGACAGAGGCCTGATCTTGCATTGTGGCAGCTGCGACCGCAACCAGCGGCGATCGCTCAGAACTTGTTCAGGATTTTCCTTGCCCGGATTTCTTCGAGCTTCTTGACGGTCGCTTTGGTCTTGATGCGTCGGGCCTCATCCTTGTCCATGCCCGCTTCGACCGCCTGCCTGGCCGCATCCAGCCGCTGCCGGCTGTGCTGCACCTTCAGAGTGCGCGAGGCGATCGCGCGATCCACATGCAGCAGGGCCGGTTCCACGGACAAATCGCCGGCAAAAAGCTGCTCTTCAAGTTCACGCTTTCGCGTCTGCAGTTGCTCCAGTGTCGCCATATCTCACAGTCTTTCTCATAAAGCCGTCATGCGTACTACGTGGTTTATGATAACAGCCAACTGCAGGATCCACGCTTCATGGCGCGCAAAACGGGCAAAGGCTATTACGTCGATGGCGAATTCGTGCCGAGGGGGAGCGGGATCGACCGCCAGGCCGGCGCCCACACGGGCGGCACGGAAGCCGCCAGTCGCGGGGACCTGAAGCGCGAGAGCGAAGCATTGCAGGCGCTCGGCGAGGGCCTGCTGGCGCTCCACGGCGAAGCGCTCCGGCAACTGCCCCTCTCGGACACGCTCCACAGGGCCGTCGTCGAGGGCAAGCGCATCGATGCGCGGGGCGGCGGCCGGCGCCAGCGGCAGCTCATCGGCAAGCTGATGCGCCAACAGGATGCAGAAACCATTGCCGCCATTCGCACCGCCCTCGCGTTGCAACACGGGCTGTCGGCACGCGACAACGCCATGCTGCATCTGGCGGAAAACTGGCGCGAGCGGCTGATCAGCGACGACGCAGCGCTGCCGCTGTGGGTGGCCGAGCATCCAGGCACGGACGTTCAGCAGTTGAGAACGCTGGTCCGGCAGGCACGAAAGGATGCGCAGCCCGAACTGCCCGGCGGCCATCCCCGTCAAGGACGGGCTTATCGCGGCATCTTTCAGCTGCTGAGGGCGCAGCTGAAACCGGCAGAACAGGAACCCTGAACCGGCTTGGCTTGCCCGGGGCGACACCTGGAAGAGCGTGCCGCCCCGGGGGCCAGGGGGAAGATCAATCGCAGTTATTCACCGCCGAACTTGTAACTGGCGCGCAGGCCGATAACACGCGGCGGCGGCAGGAAGGCAAATATCGTTTCATCACGGGGCTCGCCGCCAAAGCTTCCGCCATACATGCCATCACGGAAATCCTGGTAGCCCTGCCCCCAACGCACGGTGTCATCGTCGAACAGGTTGGTGGCATAGATTTCGACCAGCCAGTCGTCAGTCTGGATACCCAGCTGGGCATCGACATTCCAGAATGAATCCACATAGGCCGTGTAGACCCGGTCATAGATTGCGCGCTCATCCTGATACTGGGCGCCGGCATTCACATACCAGGTCATGGCACCGGCCAGCGGACGGGTGTAGTTGGCCTGCAGGATCAACGCATTTTCCGGGATGCCCGCCACGTCGGCACCGCTGCAGTCGCCCTGTGCGTTGCCGCAGACCGCCATGTCCTTTTCCGTGACTCCACCGCTGTTGGCGCGGATCTCCGAGAAGTTGAAATCCGTCCACTCCGCATCGGTATAGGCATAGCCGGCGCCCAGCGTCAGATCCTCGGTCGCACGCCAGACCAGCTCGAGTTCCACGCCCTTGGTCTCGGCCTCGGCTGCATTGACGATGCCGGCCGCCGCCCAACCCGTATTCGGATCAGTGACCGTCACGCCAACCTGGCGGTCGGTGTACTCGTTGTAGAAGATCGCGACATTCGCCTGCAACGACCCGTCCAGCCATGCCGTCTTGGCACCAAGCTCGTAGGCCCAGAGCTTTTCCTGATCGACGCGCGCGTTCTGCGGCGTCGCAAACTGCGAGGTGCCAAAGCCGGCGGGCTTGGTGCCTTTGGCCACCGAGCCATACAACATGAGGTCATCGCTGATCCGGTAGTCCAGTGCGACGCGCGGGTTGATGGTGTCGGAGTCGACTGTGTCGCTTGCCGGAAGCGTCGGCGGCGCACCAAAGCTGAAGTCGATCGGCAGATTGAAGACATACTGCGAAACGCGATCGATCGCCGTATTGGTTTTGACCTTGATCTCGTCGTCGATGTAGCGGGCTTCCACGGTCAGCCGCAGCTGATCGGTGATGTCAAAGCCCACGAGACCGAATACCGACCAGCTGAAGGTATCGCGATCGGTCGTCTTTGCGGGAGTCCCGGCCACCGCGGAAGCTGCATAGCTGCAGGCGAACTCGAACGGATTGGAGCCGCAGAAACCCGGCGCGAAGGCGATATTGGGGTCGTTGTACCAGCCCAGCGAGTTGTCCACGTTGTGGGTGTCCTCCCAGAATCCGGACACACCGGCCAGCCAGTTCCAGCGGCCCTCACCGTTCGACTCGAGCGTGAACTCCTGGTTGAAGTAATCCGTATCCGTGGCGTCGCGATATTCATTGGCCAGCGACAAGCCGACGCCCATGAAAAACGTACCGGTACCGTCCTGGTATTCGGGGTCTTCGTCGAGTGTTGCATCGTTGCTCAGATAGCTGGTCGAGGACTTGAAGGTCATCGCCCCGAGGTCCCAATCGAGCTTCAGGTAGCTGAGCAGGGTTTCATCGGTGCTGCCGGCAAACGGCGCTCCGGTGCGTTCCGAGACCGACAGGTTCACATCGGATTCGTTCACCGAGCCGACCGTGCCAAGCCACTGGCCGTAATCCATCGTGCCCATCAAGCTGAAATCCGCCGGAGTGCCGGGAGGCAGCTGTTGCCCCATCAGATAGAAGGTGTTGGCATTCGCCACCTTGACCACGGCACGCGGATCAGTGTCCGTTTCGCTGTAGCTCACGCTGCCGGTGATCTTCAGGCTGTCGGTGGCCTGGAAAATCGCCACCAGGCGCGCACCATGGCTGTCGCCACCGTTCAGGTCACCATTCGCGGCAGGCACTGCGGTGTTGTGGTTGCTGTACCAGCCGTCCGAGTCGTACCAGCCCAGATTCACGCCGATGGCCAGCTTGTCGGCAATCACCGGGCCGGACACGGCAGCACGTATGTCATAGGTGCTGTATTCGGCAATGTCTGCACTGACCTTGGCCTCCATCTCCGTCATCGAAGGCTGTTTGGTGATGTAGCTGATGGCACCGGCGAAGGCGTTGCGGCCGTAGAGCCCGGCCTGCGGACCCTTGACGACCTCGACACGCTCAAGGTCCATCAGGCGCGTGTTGAGGAGCGATGATCCGCCCCCGGCCGTGACGTTTTCACCGGTCACGTCGATGCCATCGACCAGCACCGCCGCACTGGTGCGACCGCGCTCGCTGTTGATGCCGCGTATCGAGATACGCGTATCCGAGGCCGAGAAGCTCTGGTCGAACTGCACACCGGGAACCAGCTTGAGCACGTCTGCGGTACCTGTGATGCCCTGCTTCTCGATTTCGTCGGCGCTGAACGAAGACACCGCCACCGGAATCTCCTGCAGGTTTTCCGACCGCCGTCGTGTCGTCACCACGACCTCGGCAAGCTCCTGCGACCATGCCGGCAGCGACGTGAGTCCCACGGCCGGCAATACCAGCATCGGCATGCCGACAGGCGACAACAACAGCGACGCCATCCCGATACCCAGACTCTTCAAAGTATTCATCCAGCACTCCCCCTTGAAAGAAAAGACCATCTGGTTCCGGCCCCGAACCAGCGCACCACTTGCCGCTCAGGCTGCAACAGCGTTGGCCGAAGCTGCATCCATCGACCGGTAGACCATCGCCAGCACCCCGGCAAACAACAGCAGCACTGCAGCCATCGCAATGCTGTATTCAGTCGGTTTGATCCAGATTTCCGGATACAGGCCCCAGCGTGCGAAGGCCTCGATCGGCAACCAGAGGATGTTTCCGGTTGGAATCGCATAGCGGAACGTGGCGCCAAACCCCCGCTGCTTCAGGAGCTGGGAGAACAGCCAGATACCCCAGAAGAGAATGCCGACCGTGATGGACATGGCGGCAATCGAGTCATAGCGGATGCCGCGCGGATCGTTGATGTAGATCGCGAACAGATAAATGGTCCAGATCAGGAACACCGTTTCCATCGCCGTGTTGCGCGCATGCTGGCGCTTGAAGCCGGGCGTCATGCTGTCCGGGCGCAGATTGAAGGTGCGATGGAACCACATGAACATGCGGCAGCGCGTGTCCTTGTTGGCGCCGAGGAATATCAGCAGGCTCAGCACGACAAGCGTGGTCGCCTGAATCATCAGGAGTTCGCCCGACAGGATGGCAAATCCGCCGTCCATGACCGGCTCGATGGCCAGTGAATGGCTGAAGTAGCGCCAGCTCCATTCGAAGGAACCACACCAGATCAGGTTGCCGCCGAGGTAGCCGAGAATGGTGCCCTGGGTCTCGCTACGCTTCATGCCGATCCAGACCAGCACGAAGCCGAGAAACCCCATCAGCCAGGAAATCGTCCCGTCGAGCAGGCCGACGCCCCCGGTGGCAGCCACCAGCAGCACGACCAGGGAATGCCCGAGAGCCAGGCCTCCCCACACCACCAGCAGGCACACGAGGCCCAGCAGGGGCTGACTGCCCATCCGTTTGAGTACCGCATCCATCCGGCCAATCCGTCCTTCGCTCTGGCGTACTGCAGAGCGAACAAGCTAGCCACCAGATGTCTGCAACACCATCGAAGTTTCCTGAATCACAACGGAATATCCTAGAATCGCATTCATGCAGCACGAATTCGTCGTGCCTTGGCCCTGGTGGATCCAGTCAGACTCATGGCAGCCGACACCCCGACGGATGGCGACCAGGCCGAGCCCGGCCCCCTGGAGCAGATCAGGGCCAGGCTGAGCTGGCAGGTGCTTGCCTTCTACCTGCTGGTGCCCCTGGCACTGGGCGCCTACGGGGCAATCAACAACTGGCAACTGATCGAGTCCATCGGCCCCTTCTGGGCCATCGCCTTCTATCTGGGCCACGCCTTCCCGCCCTGGTTCAGCACCTGCCTGCTGACCAGCCTGGCGATGCACCTGCTCCAGCCATGGAAACCCCGGCCACTCATCATCCTGCTGAGCGGACACACCATTTCCTGCCTGATCACCCTGCCCTACATCAGCTGGCTGATCGGCGCGTTTGCCAGCCAGTGGCCGGACAGCGGCCTTGAAGTGCAACCCACCAGTCTGCTGGCGGCCAGCTACTGGGCTTATTGGCTGCGGGCAGGCGCCGTCTGGCTGGGCACCAACTTCATCTTCGACCGCCTGCTCGGCTTGCCCCGCTACCGCTACGACGCGATATCACCTGGCGCAGCTCCGGATGCCGCCGAAAGCGATACGGCGGTCGCCGCATCCAGCGGGAACCGGCCAGCCTTCCTGGAGCGTGTGCCGGCCGCAGTTTCGCTGCCGGAAGTGATCGCAGTGAAGGCCGAACAGCACTACATCAGGATCATCACCCCGACCCGAAGCTATCTCGTACTGCACCGCTTCAGCGACGCCCTGTGCGAACTGCCGTCGAACGACGGGCTGCAGCTCCATCGGAGCTGGTGGGTGAGACGGGATGCGATTCGGCGTGTGCGGCAGAACTCGCGCAAGATGTCGGTCATCCTGCAGACGGGCGAAGAGATCCCTGTCAGCGGCCCCTACCAGGCACTGGTACGGCAACTCGCGCGATCG
>JAHDYN010000068.1:0-3788 GCA_023383735.1 Gammaproteobacteria bacterium
CTGAGCTGGTTCTTCTGAGGTGAAACCGGACATGCGCAGAAATGTCCTGCAACTGGTGCTGGTTGCCTGCCTGTCCGGCGCGTTGCTGCTCGCCGCTTCGGGGGCAGGGGAAGCGAGCGCGGATGCATCCGGGCCGGCGGCCGACTTCAGCCTGCCGAGCCGCGGTGGTCAGTCCGTATCGCTGTCGGCACTGCGCGGCCAGGTTGTGCTGATCAATTTCTGGGCGACCTGGTGCGGCCCCTGCCGCAAGGAAATGCCGCTGCTCGAACAGATCCAGAAGAAGTACGCCCCGCTGGGCTTTGTGATGCTCGGCATCAATGTCGAGGAAGACACCACGCACATGGAGGCGTTCCTCGGCGATGTGCCGGTGACGTTCCCGGTGTTGCTGGACCCGGCGAATCGCGTGAGCAAGCTATACGACGTGGCGGCGATGCCAAGCACGGTGATCGTCGACCGCAAGGGCAACATCCGCTACATCCATCAGGGTTATCAGCCGGGTGACGAGAGCCGTTACCAGGACGTGATCCGTCAGCTCATCCGGGAGCGGACATGAAACCTTTGTGTGCCGCATTGCTGCTCGGCGCGACACTGCTGTCCGGATGCAGCGGCGTGGAGCCGTGGCTGAAACCCTACGAGCGCGATCGCCTTGCCGACCCGATCATGAGTTTCGACCGTGATCCGGTTTCGGCCAGCTATCTCGACCACGTGCATGAAGCGCGCGAGGCATCGCGCGGGGCATCGGGCAGTGCCGGTGGCGGCTGCGGGTGCAACTGATGATGTGGCGTACGGGCATTCTGCTGATGGGCTGGGCGGGCGCGGCGATTGGCGGCGTGCTGCCCGAAGAGCGGGCTGACGCGCTCTATCACTACTACGACGGCGGCGGGGTGGAAATCGACGGGCCATCGCTGCTGGTGCGCAAGTCGGTCAACGAAAAGGTATCGGTGTCTGCCAGCTACTACGTGGACAGCATCAGCAGTGCGTCGATCGATGTGGTCACGACGGCCAGCAAGTATTCCGAAGAGCGCACCCAGTGGGGCGTGGGCGTCGATTACCTGCACGAAGACACCACGATGAGCCTGGGCTTCAGTACCAGTGACGAGAACGACTACCAGGCCGATACCCTGAGCTTTGCCATCAGCCAGGACATCTTCAACGGCCTCACCACCCTGACGCTGGGTTATGGCAGTGGTTCCGATGATGTCAGCAGGCGCGGTGATGCGGATTTTTCCGGACAGATCGACCGGCATGCCTACCGCGTGGGCTTCACCCAGGTCCTGACCCGGAACCTGCTGATGAGCCTCAACTACGAGGCGATCGCCGACGAGGGCTATCTGAACAACCCGTATCGCCAGGTGCGCTACGTCGATGTCACGCAGACCAGCGGCTATGGCTGGCAGGGCGAGGTCTATCCGAACACCCGCGCCAGCAACGCCGTTGCGATCCGCGCCCGCTATCACCTGCCATACCGGGCTGCCGTGTCCGGCGGTTACCGCTTCTTTAGCGATGACTGGGGCATCGATGCGCACACGGTTGACCTCGGCTATGTCCAGCCCTGGCGAGACCGGTGGATGATCGACATCCGCTATCGTTTCTATACCCAGAACGCGGCGGACTTCTATTCGGACCTGTTCCCCTATGCCGATGCCCAGAACTACATGGCTCGCGACAAGGAGCTGAGCAAGTTCCAGAGCCACGGGCCCCATCTCGGTGTGAGCTATACCTGGCTCGACCGGGCCGGCGACCGGCCGCTGCGCAGTACGGTGAATCTGGCCTTCGATCACTACAGCTACAGCTACGATGATTTCCGCGATGTCAGCGGCGGTGGCACCGTCGGTGCGGAGCCCCTGTACGATTTCGACGCCGACGTGCTGCAGCTCTTCGTTTCGTTCTGGTTCTAGCGCAGTCCCGCGCCTTCGGGCCGACAAATCATCAGGGCCGATTGCAGCCGCCGCCCGGGCGGCGGACAATCTCCCCATGGCCAGACCCGACGGGTGCCGTCTGGCGATCAAAAAAGCTGGAGCTGTCCCGTTGTTGATGTGTCTGCTGCCCCCTGTTGCGGTCGGGCGACCGCCTGTCCCCATCCATGCCGATTGTTGAGCATTCGCGTCTCCCGACTTTCGGGGCCTTGCGGCGCCAGGGACTCACGGTCATCAGCCGGGAGGACGCGCAGCATCAGGACATCCGTGCGCTGCACATCGGCCTGCTCAACCTGATGCCGGATGCGGCCTTGCAGTTGACCGAGCAGCAGTTCATGCGCCTGGTGGGCGGCGCCAACCAGATTGCACAGTTCTACGTGCATTGCTTCACCGTTGACGGGTTGCCGCGCAGTGCCGCCACCCGGGCCTACATCGCGGAGCACTACGAGGATATTGCGTCGATTCGTGCGCAGGGGCTTGATGCCCTGATCATTACCGGTGCCAATGTGGCGACGCCACGCATCGAGCAGGAAGCGTTCTACAGCCCGCTGACCGAGGTCATGGGCTGGGCCAGCGAGAATGTCACCTCAGTGCTCTGTTCCTGCCTGTCGACTCATGCGCTGATGAAGTTCCTGTACCAGATTGACCGCACGCGGCTGCCGCGCAAGCAGTGGGGTGTCTACAGTCACCGGGCGGTTGCCCCGCAGCACCCGCTGTTGCGAGGTGTGAACACGCGCTTCGATGTGCCGCACTCCCGGTACAACACCATCACCCGTGAGCAGTTCGAGCAGGCGGGTCTTGGCATCCTGATCGAGAGCGCCGAGGCCGGTGTGCATGCGGCCGTGAGTGCGGATCAGTTTCGGCAGGTCTATTTCCAGGGGCATCCCGAGTACGATGCCAACAGCCTGCGCGAGGTGCTGCGCCACTTTGCCGGCGAGCGCGACCTGCCTGCCTTTCCGGAGCACTACATACCCGAGCCGGCTGGCGTCCTGATAGATGCCTACCTGGCGGCGGCCGGACAGGCTCGTCAGGAGGGGCGACCGCTGCCGGAGTTTCCCGAAGACCGGCTTGCGCCGTTTCTGGACAACACCTGGGGTGACACGGCCCGGACGATCTTTGACAACTGGCTGGGCCTGGTTTATCAGCTGACGAACCTTGACCGCCGCCTGCCATTCAAGGCGGGCATCGATCCGCACAGACCGCTCGACGGGCTGTTGCCGGGCTGAACCACACATTGACTGCTTTTATGGAGCTCAGACACCGATGAAGGATGCAACGCTGGCGATACACGCAGGCTACGAGACCGACCCGACCACAAAATCCGTGGCCGTGCCGATTTACCAGACCGTGGCCTACGAGTTCGACAACGCACAGCACGGCGCGGACCTCTTCAATCTCGCCGTCGAGGGCAATATCTACACGCGCATCATGAACCCCACCAACGATGTGCTCGAGAAGCGTGTCGCAGCCCTCGAGGGTGGTGTCGCCGGGCTTGCGGTCAGCGCGGGGATGGCGGCCGTCAGTTACTCGATCCTCACGATTGCCCATGCGGGACGGAACGTGGTGTCCGTGCCCATGCTCTATGGCGGCACCTACACGCTGTTCGCACATACCCTGCCCGCCATGGGAATCGAGGTGCGGTTTGCCAGGGACGACAGCGCGGCAGCGCTGGAAGCGCTGATCGACGACGACACGTCCGCCGTGTTCTGCGAAAGCATCGGCAACCCGGCTGGCAATATTCCGGACCTGGAGGCGATCACCACGATGGCCCACCGGCATGGGGTGCCGGTGATCGTCGACAATACCGTCGCCACGCCGGTACTCATGAAGCCGATAGAGTTCGGTGCGGACATCGTGGTGCACGCGTTGACC
>JAHDYN010000068.1:3798-5489 GCA_023383735.1 Gammaproteobacteria bacterium
ACCAAGTACATCGGCGGTCACGGCACCTCGATCGGCGGCATGATCGTCGATTCGGGCAGGTTTCCCTGGGTAAAGCACAAAAAGCGCTTCCCGATGCTGAGCACGCCGGAGCCCTCCTATCACGGTGTGGTCTACACGGACGCCTTTGGTCCGGCAGCCTACATCGGCCGGGCCCGCACGGTGCCGCTGCGAAACACCGGTGCGGCTTTGAGCCCCTTCAACGCCTTTCTCTTCCTGCAGGGTATCGAGACGCTGCAGCTGCGCATGGAGCGGCACGTCGCGAACGCGATGGCCGTTGCACGGCACCTGGAAAAGCATCCGGCGGTCGCGTGGGTGAGTTATGCCGGTCTCAAGTCCTCGCCGTACTATCACCTCGCGCAGAAGTACACGCAGGGATCTCCCTCGGCCCTGATGACTTTCGGGATCAAGGGCGGATTCGATGCGGGCGTGAAGTTCTACGACGCGCTGCGGATCTTCAAGCGGCTGGTGAACATCGGCGATGCCAAGTCCCTGGCGGCACATCCGGCCTCGACGACCCACCGCCAGCTCACCGAGGCCGAGTTGAAGAGCGCGGGCGTGACGCCCGACATGATCCGTCTCTGCGTGGGCATCGAAGCGATCGAAGACATCATCAGCGATATCGATCAGGCGCTGGCGGCAGCGATGGCCTGAGCCGCAATCGGACTGACCGAATCCTTCAGTAGGTTTTGTCTGATTCCTTTACACTACCGCGTCGGTGGCGATTCCATCGGCTGCCAAAAGCGCTGTTTGCAAACAGGTTGCCGTGAGTGGCACGTAAGTTGCTGCATATCAGTGACAACACAAATTCAGACAAGACAAACCAGTCCAGGGGATCACTGATTATGACAACTGAAGCTCGCCGCACCGTACTGCTGCCCTTGGCAGCCTCCATCGCAATTGCACTGATGTCTCAAGCGGCAACGGCTGCCACCATTTCGACCAGCGCCGTCGTTCCGGTAACGGCCGGTAGCGGGTCGTTCACGTTGATCCCTGCATCGGGCCTGGCCCAGTTCGATCCGGCCAATGGCACGCTCACAGGTATATTGCTGAGTCTCGATGTCAGCAACTACGAACTGACGCTCAGCCTCGGGAGCTGGGAAGACCCGGGAACCGGTGCCCAGTTTGAGTCAGCCGACTTGTCCGCCCAGCTTTCAATCAGTGCAGCGCTTCCTGCCGGCGGTGGTCTGATTTTTGCCTCGACAGCATTTGCGGGCAGCATCTATGACGAGTTCGAAACCGTGGATGTGTCCGGATCTTCAGGCGGACCGGTCTTTGAAGATGCGACTGCGCGTTTGATCTCGAACAACCTGTTCGCGGACTTCATCGGCACCGGGGATGTTTCCATCCTGGAGTTGGGTGTCTTTACCTTTGGTCATCCTCAGGTGGTCATGCTGGATGACGGAAGCTTCGCCGAAGGTTCTCCCGGTATCGATGTGTTCAACGTCGGCCCTTCCACCCTGAGGATCGACTATACGTATACGCCGACCGTCGTGCCCGCGCCCGCCGCCGTCTGGCTGTTGGGGTCCGGGTTGCTGGGATTGGCAGGGATCAAACGCGCCAGGAAGGCCTGAGAACTCCAAGGCTGGCACGTCGTGGGGCGCTCCGAGGAGCGTCCCCACGACGTGTACGCGGGCAGGGCACCTTCCCGGTATCCAGGGCCGGTACAACCA
>JAHDYN010000068.1:5499-8025 GCA_023383735.1 Gammaproteobacteria bacterium
ACTGCAGCTTAGGCCGGCTGTTCCAGCGACCGCCTGCCTGGCGCGCCGCGCCTGGAGCGCCATGCAGAACCCATCAAGCCCAGCAAGCCGGTGCCCAGCAACCACACGGCCGCAGGTGCGGGCACGGCACTTGGTCCGGCCAGAATCAGCCCCTCCAGGACCTCAGGTGAACCCGAAAACGCTGCGCTGGCGCCGTCAGAGAAATCCCAGGTACCGGTAATCGGCGCTCCGACGCGGCCGTTATTGTCCAGCGGCCAGTACGTCATGACCAGCTTGGAATAGACGAGTGCGCCGGCAGCGCGTACGCCCTCACTATTGCCACCGGCACCGTTCAGGTTCAACGCCGTCAAGCTGACATCTTCGAACAGCATCTGGAAGTACACAATGCGGCCGGCATCAGTGGTTTCTGCTGCCACGTCCAGCGTCGCGTCCTGAAAGCGCTTGCCGGTTGCCACACCGCTGAACAGCTGCGGTACGCTCGAATCCAGCCATTGGGTCCAGGATAGCGGTGAACCGATGGCCGCACCGCGCCCCCCGGATCCGGTGCCAACCGTGGCATTTCTCGTGATGCCCCAATAGAAACTGTCGACATCGATCCAGTCCTTGTGATTCCTTTCCTTCGACTCGCCCTTGATGTCGCCGATTTTCAGGTAGTAGCTGGAGGCGCTGGCAGTGCCAGTGCTGATGCCGAATACGATCAGGACCGCGATGCTGGTCAAGATCCCGCGGGAACTCAGTGTGACTGTTCTCATTGGATGTTTCTCCAAGTGGGGTTTTTATTGGGGTCGACTTTACGGTACACGATTTCCGGCATCGAGACGAACACAGCCAGCAAGGTCACGTCCGGGAGGGTGGGCGAGGGACCTTGATTGTCCTATCCTCCGATCCTCTCGCCCTGATCATTGAGGCCCTGCGCTGGTGTTAACAACCCTTGGCTCACGCAGCATTCCATGGCTCGCCAGCTTGTGCGCTGCGCTTCTCCCGCTGTCGGCCGCTGCAGCCTGGTTTGGCGAACAGCAGGACAAAATGGGTACCCGCGTCGAGATCCAGCTGTGGATGGACGACGAGCCGCAGGCCCGACAGCTTATCGCCGACGGCATGGCCGAGTTCGACCGCATCGAAGCGGGCATGAGCACCTATCGCGAGACCTCGGAGATATCCGCGGTGAACCGCGAGGCCGCCACGGCACCGGTGGTCGTGTCGGCTGAACTGTTCGACCTCGTGCGCCGATCGCTCGAGCTGTCGGTACAGACCGGCGGTGCCTTCGACATCACCTACGACAGCGTCGGCCATCTATACGATTTCCGGGCCCGCGAGCGGCCGGCGGAGCAGGCCATTGCGGACAATCTCGCCGCCATCGATTACCGCCATGTGCTGCTCGATGCCGGCAAGTCGACGATTCGCTTCACGCGGCCCGGAACCCGCATCAATCTGGGCGGCATCGCCAAGGGCTACGCCTGCGAGCAGGTCGTGACACTGCTGCGCAAGGCGGGGGTGACCAATGCACTGGTCAATGCGGGCGGCGATACGCGCCTGCTCGGCGACCGGCGCGGGAAGCCCTGGGTGGTGGGCATTCGTGACCCGGATGATGAGTCGAAGTGGGTCACGCGCCTCGCGCTCGACGACGAGGCGATCTCGACCTCCGGCGATTACGAGCGCTACTTTGAGGAAGACGGCGTCCGCTACCACCACATACTCGATCCGGCGAGCGGCAGGCCGGTGGCCGGCGTGCGCAGCGTGACCGTGATCGGGCCGGATGCAACGCTCACCGATGGTCTTTCCACCAGCGTGTTCGTGCTCGGCGTCGAGCGCGGCCTGGCCCTGATCGAGGCGACGCCCGGCTACGCAGCGGTGATCGTCGATGCCGGTCACAGGGTGCGGTTCTCGACGGCGCTCGCTTCCGACTGAGCCCGGCGACAGGTCTTTTGGGCGGGCTGGTGTTCGGCCGGTCCGATCTGCAAGAATCCGGGCATGCAGTACACCATTGAAAAAGCCCGTCCCGCTGATCTTCCCGGCATCCTGGAAGTCATGCGTTTCTTCAACATGCACCATGTGCCATCGGCAGAAATGCCGGCACTGGATCTCGAGCGCTTCTTCGTCGCGCGGCTGGATGGCCGGATCGTCGGTGCCGGCGGCTACACCATGCTGTCGCCGAGTGAGGGCAAGACCACGCTGCTCGGTGTCAATCCGGAGCTCTCCGGCCTTGGCATCGGCAAGGCGCTGCAGGTGGCGCGGCTGGAGGCCATGCACGCACTCGGTGCGAAAACGGTCACCACCAATGCGGATATTCCCGACACCATTGCCTGGTACAAGAAGCATTTCGGCTATCGGGAGATTGGCCGGCTGAAGAAGATCCATTCCTTCGGCCTCGAGAACGTGGATCACTGGACCACGATCCGCATGGATCTGGATCGCTACATGCGGGAGCGCGAGGGCTGGGCGGCGCGGCGCGAAGACTACCTGCAGCGCTATGCGCCGCACCCGATGTCACCCTGGCCGCCGCTGATCATCAATGTCTGCCTGACC
>JAHDYN010000069.1 GCA_023383735.1 Gammaproteobacteria bacterium
GGAAAAAACCGCCCCGGCTGCATCGCCCGGGACGATCAGCAAGGATGAAGCCGTGGCGATGGTGAGGTCGCGTACCGGCGGCAGGGTGGTGCGTGCCGAGACTGGCGCGTACCAGGGGCGGACCGTCTACCGGATCCGCGTGCTGACCAGCGACGGCCGGGTGCGTGAATACCGGGTCGATGCGCTGACCGGCGAGATGAACTGAGGGAATCCGATGCGCCTGTTGATCGTCGAGGATGATGTCGCCCTGCGCCAGTCGCTGGCTGCCAAGCTGCGCGAGGCCGATTTCACCGTCGATGAGGCGGGCACCGCCAGCGAGGCGGAATATTTCGCCGCCGAGTTCGCCGTGCAGCTGGCCATCATCGATCTGGGTCTGCCCGACCGCTCCGGTGTGGAGTTGATCAGGCAGTTGCGCGCCGTCCGGCACACCTTCCCGATCGTGATCCTCACCGCGCGCGAGCACTGGCAGGACAAGGTCAACGGCCTGAATGCCGGCGCCGACGACTATGTCGTCAAGCCCTTCAACATCGATGAGCTCAAGGCGCGCATCAATGCCCTGCTGCGACGGGCCGCGGGGCACGCACAGCCGGTCCTGCATGCGGGGCCGGTGGCGATGAACACGCAGGCCCGCGAAGTGCGCGTCGACGGAGAGGTGGTGGTGCTCACGGCCTTCGAATACCGGCTGCTCGAGATCCTGGTCATGCGCGCGGGCCAGGTGGTGAGCAAGGCGCAGCTGACCGACCAGCTCTATGACCAGGATGACGAGCGCGACAGCAACGTGGTGGAGGTCCTGCTGACCCGCCTGCGGAACAAGCTCGATCCGGAGCGCAGGCTTGGCCTCATCGAAACCATCCGCGGGCAGGGCTACCGGATGCCGCGTCCGCCGGAGTCTGCCTGAGGTGATCGGCTGTGCCGGGTAGCCGTGCATCGCTGAGTGCGCGCTTGCTGGTGGTCAGCGCGGTGATGCTCGTCGCCGCATTTGCGATCACCATCGCTGTCCTCGACCTGGTGTTCCGGCGTAGTGCCGAAGCCGCGCTGACCGACCAGCTCGAGATGCAGGTGCTGGCACTGATCGGGGCGGCGGAGCCCGATGAGGCCGGCAACCTGGCGGTGCCGAGGCGCCTGCTGGAGCCACGTTTGCGCAATCCCGGTTCGGGCCTCTATGGCGAGATTCTCGATGCCTCAGGGCTGCCTCTGTGGCGCTCGCCCTCCGCGGTCGGGCTGGAGCTTGCGCCGGGCGCAACGCTGAGGGCCGGCGAGCGCCGGGTCAGCCGGCTGCTGTTGCCCGATGGCAGTGAAGTGCTGCTGTTCGGGCTCGGCATCAACTGGGAACTCGGGCCGACGGCCACGCCGGCCTTTCAGGTCTTTGCAGCTGCCGATCTGGCAGGCTACGAGGCGCAGCTCGATCGTTTCAGGCAGCAGCTGCTCGCCTGGTTTTCGGCGGTCATGTTCGTGCTGCTCCTGGCCCTGTGGCTGGCAATCCGCCACGCGCTCCGGCCGCTGCGACGCATGTCGGCCGAGATCAGCGCCATCGAAGCTGGCCGGCAGGAAGCGTTTGGCACCGGCTATCCGCGTGAACTGGCGGGCGTGACGAGCGGTCTCAACACGCTGCTCGGTTCCGAGCGCCAGCGCATGGATCGCTATCGCACCACCATGGACGATCTGGCTCACAGCCTGAAGACACCGCTTGCCGTGGTGCGCACCGAGCTTGGCGGCAACCAGCCGGATACGGCTACGCTGCGTGCCCAGGTCGACCGCATGCAGGCGGTGGTCGATTACCAGCTGCGGCGTGCCGCGGCGTCGGGACCGCGCAGTCTTGCGGCGCGGCCGGTTGCGCTGGCGCCGCCGTTCCAGGATATCGTCAGCAGTCTGCGCAAGATCCATCACGACAAGGTGGTCAGCTGCGAGCTGCAGATTCCGGAAGGCGCGAGCTATCCGGCCGAACCGGGCGATCTCTACGAGATCTTCGGCAACCTGCTCGACAATGCCTGGAAGTGGTGTGCCGGACGCATCGTGGTCACGGTGGCCGTCGGCGACGACAACACGCTCACGATCAGCGTTGCCGATGATGGCCCCGGCATTCCCGATGATCAGGCCGAAGCGGTGCTCGGCCGGGGAATTCGTGCTGATCAACGCGGTGATGTGCCCGGTCAGGGCATCGGGCTGGCGGTCGTGCGTGAAATCGTCGGCCTGTATCGTGGCAGCGTGTCGATCGGTCGCTCGGCTCTCGGTGGTGCGGAGCTGCGGGTGCGCCTGCCGTTGACGGTGCCGGGTTTGGCTTAATTGGCTTAATTGGCTTAATTGGCTTATTTGGCCCGTCTCCGGCCGATCGCTTTTGCAACTGAGGCAATGTGACGGTTGAAGTGACGGGCTACGTCAGAGAGCGAAGCCGCTCCGGACTCAATGGCTTGAGTCGCAATACGCGTGCGAATACGGGCCAGATGTCGTTCACGCGAACGGCCGCGCAGCGCGGCTTCAGCCACCTGTTCCTGGGCGCAGACTTGCCGGACAAGTTCATCAAGGGCGACTTGATCAACGCATTTGCCGTTTGCTGCGGATCGGGTGGGCAGTTCCGGTTCAGTGCCTTTGTCGCGCAGTGTCGCGGCAGGAGCCGAGGCTGCAACAGCGTCGGATTTGTCTTCGGTCATGAAGCGGGCATACCTGGGTCTGGCCCGGGCAGGATCGTCGTCGAACAGACTCAGCACGAACTGCGTGCGTAGCCAGGCTGGTCCACCCTGTTCCAGATACCAACGATGGCTGGACCAGCGGTAACCGATTGGATCTTTGGTGAGCCCGGCGCGTACGGGATTGAGGTGCACATAGCGAACCGCAGCCAGCAACTGGCTGTCAGTCGACACCATGACTGCGTGGTAGCGTCGCTCGAACAGGTGTCCGGTAGTGCGCAACCTTCGCTGGAAGTGGCGGGCGTAGCGGGTCGCCACGCGCTGCATGAACTGTCCGAGCGGCACGTCAGCTACCCGGACCACCGCGTGCACGTGGTTGCTCATCCAGCAGTAGGCGTGGACACCGGCATCGCTCTGATCGGCAGCTTCGGCAAACATGTCTTCAAGCGTGTCGCGATCGGCATCGCAGCCGAAGATCAGCTGGCGATGATTGCCCCGCAGCGTGACGTGGTAGAAGCCGCCCGGATTGTGCTGTCGAAGTGGCCTGACCATGTCAGGCAAGTGTCAGTCATGAACAGCAGCGGTGCAGCCAGCATTTTCCGCCGATATGCGCAGAAATCCGGGTAGCCAGCCATTCAGGCCAAATAAGCCAAATAAGCCAAACCCGGCACCTAGCGCTGGCTGTCCTCGTGCATCTTGATCAGGAAGTTGCGCACGGCGGGCTCGGCTTCGTCGCGGCTCATCAGGCGCTGGTCGACGAGCAGCTTCGCCATGTCGCGGATCGAGCGTCGTCCGTCGATCATGCCCATGATGAACGAGTAGATGCGGGTGGTCATGGCCTGCAGTTCGAAGGCCGGCAGCAAAGGCACCGGCTGCGTACCACTGATCAGCCAGTCGGGCAGCGCGCGATGACGCGGCGGGATGGCCACGCTGCGTTGCTTGTCGGCGACAATGGTCACGACGTTCTCGAGGCGCCCGTGGCGGCTGGCCGGCGAGCACATATAAGGAATGTCGTCCTCGCGCACATCCGGTTCGGCAAAGCCGCTGTCCATCACGATGGCGAGCGTCTCCTCGAGGCTGTAGCGCTGGCTGGCCATGGGCTGGCCAAAACAGAGCGAGCCGAAACAGATCCAGCGGCCATCGGGTTTGAGCAGGGTGTTGATGCGTGCCGCGAGCGTCCGGAAATCCTCCGGCAGGATATCGACGACCCACGGCGTGACGACCACGTCGAAGCTGGCGGCTGTCAGCGGCGGCCGCAGCGCATCGCCGAGCACCAGATGAAAGCCGTCCCGCACCACCTCGGGCGCAATCAGCTCGCGCTGGATGGCGTGTTCGGCCAGCGTGCGCGGCGCCAGCGGGAATTCCCAGAGCTCGGTGAGTTCGCCGGCCATCGCCCGGCGCGCCACCAGTGCGAGCAGTGGATTGAAGTCGAGCGCCAGCGTCAGGCCGATCGCATACTCCTGGTGCAGGTCGTAGGCGAGGCGGCCCGCGCCCGAGCCCAGTACCAGCAGGCTGTCGACCGCATTGCGCCCCGGCAGGGCGCCACCCACCAGCCGGAGCGTGGCCTCGTTTTCGGCATCGCCCCAGGCCCAGTCGCGATGGATGTTGGAATAGTAGGTGGTGAGTCCCTGGTCGCCGGGCAGGCGGGTTTGCAGCGCCAGGTGCGTGGCCAGCGCGGCCTGCGCCTGGTGGATGGCCAGCGGCGACAGCAGCTCGCGCAGGCGTTTCAACTGATCGAGGCTGGCCCGGTTGAGCAGGTTCAGACGGTCGCGGGTCAGCTGGCGCAGGCGCGGATTCTGCAGCTCGGCCTGCAGTTCGGCCGCTTCGTGGCCGAGCTTTTCCAGGGTGAATTGCAGCCTTCCGCGCCACTCGGCCAGCGTGGCAGCCGGTTCGGCAAACAGGCAGGGGATATCGAGCAGCGAGGGGAAGCCGAGTCCGCAGGCGCCACAGCCCCAGCTGCGGTCCGGATACTGCCGGAGCGACTGCTCGCAGCGGGGGCAGGCAAGATGGGCTGCGAGCGTGGGGGCTGACATGCGCCGATTATGGCATCGGAGCGGTCCTAAAGGATCGTGCCGTTCACGATCGGCGCAAAAGCGGTGAGCGAATCGCGCAGGGTGCTGTTGCCGAGGCCATGGCCGGGAAACAGGCTGGCGAAGTTGCCCTGCTGGCCATGCAGTGCCAGGTAGTTGAGCAGCACGGTTTCAACCAGTTTCAGCGCAAGCGTAGCAATACGACGACGAATGCGTGCTTAAGCTTGCGCCCGGGAAGTCAGTTGCGACCGGTGGTGATGATCGCGAGCGCTTCGTGGGCGGGCAGAATGCGCCGGGTGAATTTGCTGCGACCGATGACCTCGGCGAGTTCGGCAAGCAGGACGAGACTGGTGTGCAGTGTGATGTCGCCGGGCCCGCGCGCGGTTGATGATCTGACGTGGTGGACCCTGCCAGAGCAGCCCCGAGAGGATGGTGTTGGTGTCAGCGACGATCCGCACGGGCACGGCGCTCGGCACGCACGGCGTCGATCTCGGCCTGAATCTCCTCACTGCTCATCGGCGGCTCGTCGATGGCATCGAGTCGCTTGAACGCATCGCCCAGCCGGCGCCCAGCCTCCGAGCGCTCCTCGGCGTCGCGCTTCTCCAGGAAGTCCACAAAGTCGGCGACTTCGGCCTGGCGCTCAGGCGGGAGACGCTGGAGTTTGTCGATCAGGGTGCGGGTATTGGCGTTCATGGAAAACGGCCCTGAAGGTATGTGTCGGCGGCTTATTCTGCGCCATTTGGGTTGACTACTTCCAGTCAAGCCTACCTGCGTCCCGCAGCCGCCAGCGCCCGGTCACCCACAAAGGGATTGCCCTGCCGCTCCTGCCCGAAAGTCGAGGTCGGGCCGTGGCCGGGTACAAACGTCACCGCGTTGCCACGTGGCCAGAGTCTGCCGGTGATTGATGCGATCAGCGTGGCGTAGTCACCGCCCGGAAAATGGAGTTGACCCGCAAGTCATCGGGCGGATCCTTGCGCACCTGGAGCAAACAAAGCCGGCGAGCGGCTCAGCCGCTGACCTCACCACAGCACACCGCGCCCGTGGTCCGCCGGGGCAGCGGGAGTTCGACCTCAACTGAGCACGCCCAGCGTGCCCGAGCTACGGGCGCGCCGTGGGCGGCTGTGTCCTCGGCATCCCGCACTGCGAGAATCCCGCCCGCAGGCCGGTATTTCCCGCGGTGCAACCGGCTGCTACAGCACTGGGCAACGGTTACCGAGGGTCGCCGGCTTCTCGCCGTGCGGCTACACTGTCGGCAACATGGGCTTTGAACGTCCTATTCGCCGTCGCCGCCAGCTGCCTGAGGCATGTGCTCCTGATCGACGCTGTGCTGACCACCGGGGCCACGGCGGCGGCCGTTGGAGAGGTCTTTCGGAATGCCGGCGTGGAGAAGCTGTCCCTCTGGACGGTTGTCGTCCGCTACCAGATGAAAATGTCAACGCAGGTGACAGAGACGGGCCTCGAGGGCCCCGTTACTCCGGCTCAGTCCAAAGACTACGAGGCTCGATGCGCCCGATCGTCAGGCTGTACCTAACCATGTGCGCGCTGCTGCTGGCGGCTTGTGCCGCACTACCTCAGCGCCCCGAGCTTCCACTGCAAATGGCCATACCTGCGGGATCCCACACCAAACTCGATTTGCTGATTGCGCCAGCGGAAGCGAGACACCCTGGCGCAGCAGGTTTTCGCCTCGTCAGCACGGGACCCGAGGCCTTCGCGATCAGGGTCCGGACAGCGGCCTTGGCAGAACGCAGCCTGGACGTGCAAACCTATATCTGGAACAGTGATCTCACCGGGCAATATCTTGCCCACGTGCTCCTTACCGCTGCGGACCGCGGCGTAAAGGTTAGGCTGCTCGTCGACGACATGAATGCGCGCAGCAGGAATCTTTCGTTCACGGCGCTTGGTGTTCATCCGAACATCGAGGTTCGAGTGTTCAACCCCCTCGCGTCACGCAGCGGCGCGCTGCCATTAATGGGTGATTTCCTCTCAAGCGGCAAGCGCCTGAACCACAGAATGCACAACAAGATCTGGATCGCGGACAATCGAATCGCGATCGGCGGCGGCCGGAACCTCGGTGACGAGTATTTCGGCGCCAGCGAAAACGTGAATTTCGTCGACCTTGATTTCGCAATGGTTGGTCCAGTGGTGCGCGAAGCGTCGGCGTCGTTCGACAAGTACTGGAATTCGCGGGCCGCATATCCGATCGCGCTACTGAACCCCGGGGCGCTCACCCCGGTGGAGCTCGAGAGGGTGCGAAAGGGCGCCGACCAGGCAGCGGCGCAGGGCAAGGTCAGTTCCTATGCCAAACTATTGAAGCGTGACGACGCCGTCGAAAGACTCGTCGACGGCGACTGGACACTCGATTGGAGTAGCGACTTCCTGTTCGTCTCGGATGATCCACTCAAGGCACTGAAGCGTCCGGGCCTCGATAAGTCCAACGTGCTGAGCGTGCTCCTGCCGGTCCTGAAGTCGGCACAGAAGTCTCAGATGCTGATCTCGCCGTATTTCGTCCCTGGAGTGACCGGAACTGATGCTTTTGTTGCCAAAGTGAAGGATGGCCAGCAGGTACGCATCCTCACGAACTCGCTTGCCGCAAACGACGTAACGCTAGTACATGGCGGATATTCACGGTACCGCAAGGCTCTGCTCTCGGGCGGTGTTGAGTTGTGGGAGTTGAAGCCGCTGCCCGGCTCGAAAGCCAAGAAGAGCCTGTTCGGTTCCAGCAGCGCCAGCCTGCACACGAAGGCGCTAGTAGTGGACAGCCTGCAGCTTTTCGTCGGCAGCTACAACCTCGATCCGCGGTCGACCTCACTCAACTGCGAGCAGGGCGTGCTAGTGACAAGTGCGGCACTGGCCGGTCAGTTTGAACGGATCTTTGCTCAACAGTCCGATAGCGCTCGCGCCTGGCGGGTGAGTCTCGTCGATGGTGACCTTTCCTGGACCGACGGCACGAAGACTTACGACAGCGATCCGCTGGCGACCACTGCCCAGCGGTTCCAGGCGTGGCTTGCGCGGGTGCTGCCGTTTGAGTCGCAGCTCTAGTTACTGCAAATCACTCTGGCCACGTGCCTGCTCAGGCGACTGACCGGACGGTGTGGTTGAGGAGAATGCCGGCGAAAATCGCTGCGCCGAAGTACTGATTGGCCCTGAAGGCCCGCGGGCAGGCTTCGGTCTCGGCCGCGAAGGCCATGGGGATTCCCCAGCCGAAGGCGGCCCCCAGCAGGAACTGGGGAGCAGACAGCAAGCGTTTGCTGAACGGGTAGACGATGGTCAAGGCCCCGACGGCAAACAGGCGAGCAAGGGGGTTCAGCAACATCAGCAGTGCGAAAGCGATGAGACTGAGCAACGCGACAAGGTGGAGCGGCTG
>JAHDYN010000070.1 GCA_023383735.1 Gammaproteobacteria bacterium
CCTTGCGCTGTCCTGATAGTCTCTACAGTCGTGCCGATGCGCAGGAGCAAGGTCATGGAGTCGGAGAGTTTCAGTCATCACATCTCCCGCCGCTTCAATGCGGAGCTGGAGCATCTGCGCAGTGAGGTGCTGCGCATGGGCGGTCTGGTCGAGCAGCATCTGGATACCGCGGTGGAAGCCATCACCTCCGGCGACAGTGAGCTGGGCCTGCGGGTGTCGAGTGACGACTTCAAGATCAACCGGCTCGAAGTGTCGATCGACGAGGAATGCAGCAAGCTGCTGGCCACGCGCATGCCGGCGGCCGCTGACCTGCGCCTGATCGTCACGGTAATCAAGATCATCACTGATCTCGAGCGGGTAGGCGACGAAGCCTCCAAGATCGGCTACCTGGCCTCCAATCTGGCGGCGCACCGCGAGAGCCATGTGTCGTACAGCGAACTGAAGGCGCTCGGTGAACACGTGCAGACGATGCTCCACGATGCCCTCGATGCCTTCTCGCGCATGGACGTTGACGATGCGCTGGCGGTCATCGAGGAGGACAAGCTGGTGGATGAGGAATACGACCAGATCACCCGCCAGTGCATTGCCCTGATGATGGAGGATTCACGGACAATCCGGCGGTTCATGGATGTGAGCTGGGCGGCCCGCGCCCTTGAGCGCATCGGTGACCACGCCAAGAACATCGGCGAGTATGTGGTCTATCTGGTGCATGGCCGGGATATCCGCCACACGGAGCGCGAGGTGGTGCGTCAGGAACTCGACGCGGCCCGGGCCGACCGCCCGCCTTCCAGCTGAAATATGGCCGCAACATTGCTTCACTAGACTCCACCGGGTCGATTCCACCGCCCTGGTCCCGGAGGTCTGCATGAATAGCGCGTTCAAGTCATTGATTCTGCTGCTAGGCACGACGATGACCGCCATGCTGCCGGGGGCCGCCTGGTCGCAGACTGCGCGCAGCTATATCAGCATCGTCGGCTCATCCACGGTTTATCCGTTCGCGACAGTGGTGGCCGAGCAGTTCGGCGGAACCCGCAGGTTCAGGACCCCCAAGGTCGAGGCCACCGGATCCGGTGGCGGCATCAAACTGTTTTGCAGCGGCATCGGTGTGAAGTATCCGGATATCGCCAACAGCTCGCGGGCCATCAAGCCGGCCGAGCTCAGGGATTGCGCGGCCCACGGGGTGAAAGACGTGGTGGAGGTCAAGATCGGCTATGACGGCATCGTGCTGGCCGAATCGGTGGCTGCGCCCGGCCTGAAACTTGGATTGCGCGATGTCTACCTGGCGCTCGCCAAGCAGGTTCCCGATCCGACCGGCAAGCAGGCCCTGGTTGCAAATACCTACAAGACCTGGAAGGACGTGAACCCGCAGTTGCCCGCCACGGTCATCGAAGTGCTGGGCCCGCCGCCGACTTCCGGCACGCGTGATGCCTTCGTGGAGCTGGCCATGGAAGGCGGCTGCGAGTCCTTTCCCTGGATCAAGGCCATCAAGGAAAAGGACGAGGACCGGTTCAGGCAGATCTGTCATACGATCCGGGAGGACGGCCGATTCATCGAAGCCGGCGAAAACGACAACCTGATCGTGCAGAAGCTCAAGGCAAATGCCAAAGCGGTGGGGATTTTCGGCTACAGCTTTCTCGAGGAGAATTCGGATTCTGTAAAAGGCTCCTTGATCGATGGCGTCGCGCCGACTTTCGAGAACATCTCAAGCGGGAAGTATCCGGTTTCCCGGCCGCTGTTCTTCTACGTCAAGAAGGCGCACATCGGCTCGATTCCGGGGATCAGCGAATACCTGCAGGAATTCACCAGCCTGAAGGCGATGGGCGAGGAGGGTTACCTGGCTGATCGTGGCCTCGTGCCCCTGCCGGCTGCCGAATACAAGGCGGTTTCGGAGCGGGTCAGGCAGCTTGTTGTCATGCCGATTCCCGGGTAGTTTGCAGTGCGTTTGCCCACGCTGCTGCTGATTCTTGCCGCGATGCTGATCGCCGCCTACTTTCTCGGAAGGCAGCGGGCACTGTCGCTGGCTCGTCCGGCTGGCGGCATACGCAGCCTGCATTCCCTGCCCAAGTACTACGGCTACTATGCGGCACTCGGCGCGCTGCTTCCCGGGGTCGCGCTGCTGCTGATGTGGGCGGCGTTCAGCGATTCCCTCATCACCGCGCGGGTGGTTCAGTCGCTGCCCGATACGCTGCGCAACCAGCCGGAGGCGCAACTCGGCCTGACGCTGAACGATATCCGCAACCTTGCCGCCGGGCAGATGTTCGACGAGACCCGCAGCGCGGAGTTCGCCGTGGCTGCAGATCTCTACAACAGTCTCCGTGAAGCGTCCCGAAAGATCCTCTCCGGGCTCGTGATCGCGCTGTCATTCGGCGGTTTTGCGCTGGCGTGGTTCCAGTTGCGTCCGCAGTTCAGGGCCAGGAACCGCGTTGAGTCGGCGGTCAGGTTCATGCTGATTCTCGCCTCGCTGCTGGCGATCGTGACGACGATCGGCATCCTGCTTTCGGTGAGCTTCGAGGCGCTGCGGTTCTTTCGCCAGGTGCCGGTGAGCGAGTTCCTGTTCGGGCTCAGCTGGAGTCCGCAGACCGCCATCCGGGCTGACCAGGTCGGCTCGTCCGGGGCCTTCGGTGCGGTGCCGCTGTTTGTCGGCACATTGCTGATCTCGGGTATCGCGCTGCTCGTCGCCGTGCCGATCGGCCTGATGATCGCGATCTATCTTTCCGAGTACGCGCGCCCGGCCCTGCGCCGCATCGTGAAGCCCGTGCTGGAAGTACTGGCCGGAATACCGACGGTTGTCTACGGCTATTTCGCGGCCCTGACGGTTGCACCGATGATCCGTCTGGCTGGTCAGCAGCTGGGTCTGGATGTGGCGTCCGAGGCAGCCCTGGGCGCGGGTCTGGTGATGGGCATCATGATCATTCCCTTCGTATCCTCGCTGTCTGACGATGCCATCAATGCGGTGCCGCAGGCGATGCGCGATGGTTCGTTTGCGCTGGGCGCGACACGTTCCGAGACGATCAAGCGGGTCGTGTTGCCGGCTGCGCTGCCCGGCATCGTCGGCGGGGTGCTGCTGGCGGCATCGCGGGCCATCGGCGAGACCATGATCGTGGTGATGGCAGCAGGCTTGTCGGCAAACCTGAGTTTCAATCCGCTGGAATCGGTGACGACGGTAACCGTGCAGATCGTCACGCTGCTGGTCGGTGACCAGGAATTCGACAGTCCCAAGACCCTGGCGGCATTTGCGCTTGGCCTGATGCTGTTCATCGTGACACTGATACTCAACATCGTTGCCCTGCAGGTGGTGCGGCGTTACCGGGAGCAGTACGAGTGATTGCCGATGATGGCGATGATGGAGCCAGCCGTCAGCTGAGCCCGGAGGAGACGCGCAGGCGTGTCGATGCCAGCCTGCGCCGCCGTTACCGGGCCGAGCGGCGGTTCCGCTACTACGGGCTGTGCTCCGTGTGTCTCGGCGTGATTTTCCTGGTGATCCTGTTCGGCACGATCATCGGCAACGGCTACAGTGCGTTTCGGCAGGGTTTCGTGCAACTCGACATCCATTTCGATGCCGATGTGATCGATCCCGATGGCGGGCGCGATCCGGACGTGCTGTCGGTGGCGGACTACTCGCTGCTGGTGAAGGCCGCCCTGCGCGAGCTGGTGCCGGAAGTCACCAGTCGGGGCGAGAAACGCGAACTCAACAACCTGGTGAGTGCCGGCGCCGTATTCAGCCTGCGGGAAACCGTGATGGCTGATCCGGGCATCCTGGGCAGGAAGCGGTCTCTGTGGCTGCCCCTGAACAGCGAAGTCGACCTGTGGCTGAAAGCGAAGCTGTCCGGTACGGATGGCGACGGGATATCAGGGCGGTTTTCGGCGAGGCAGCTTGGCTGGCTGGAACGCCTGCTGGCCGACGATCGCATCGAACTGCAGTTCAATACGGCCTTCTTCACGAACGGTGATTCGCGCGAGCCGGAGCTCGCGGGAGTCTGGGGGGCGACCAAGGGTTCGTTCTTCATGCTGCTCGTCACGCTGCTGCTGTCTTTCCCGCTCGGTGTTGCGGCGGCCATTTACCTCGAGGAGTTCGCCCGGCGCAGCTGGTGGGTGGATGTGGTCGAGGTCAATATCAACAACCTGGCGGCCGTACCGTCCATAGTGTTCGGCCTGCTGGGCCTGGCCGTGTTCATCAATTTCTTCGGACTGCCACGTTCAGCGCCGCTGGTTGGCGGCCTGGTGCTGACACTGATGACGCTGCCGGTGGTGATCATTGCCTCCAGGGCAGCCATCAAGGCGGTGCCGCCGTCGGTGCGCGAGGCCGCGCTCGGCATCGGTGCATCGCAGATGCAGATGGTGTTTCACCATGTGCTGCCGCTGGCACTGCCGGGCATGCTGACCGGTGCGATCATCGGCATGGCGCGTGCGCTGGGCGAGTCGGCACCGCTGCTCATGATCGGCATGGTTGCGTTCATCGTCGACGTGCCCAGCGGGCCGATGAGTCCCTCGACGGCCTTGCCGGTGCAGATCTATCTGTGGGCAGACAGTCCGGAACGTGCCTTCGTCGCGCGGACTTCGGCCGCGATCATGGTGCTGCTCGCTTTCTTGCTGGTGATGAATGCCACTGCGGTATGGCTGCGCAGCCGGTTCGAGCGGCGCTGGTAGCGTCGTGCAGGGAAGATTGCGGATAATGCAGACAATGGACAAGCCCCAGGATGCCGTTGCCTCGCCGGCGGAAGCAGCTGCTGCTCCGGTGGCACCCGTCGAGGCTGAACGCGTCGCGCACGATACCGTGGGCGATGTGACCGCAAAAAATGTGGTGATCTGCGTGCGTGAGGCCAACGTCTACTACGGTGATACCCATGCGCTGATCAATGTCAGCCTGGATATCGGGCGCAACGAGGTGATTGCGCTGATCGGGCCTTCGGGCTGCGGCAAGTCCACGTTTCTGCGCTGCCTGAACCGCATGAACGACACCATCGAGTCTGCCCGCGTCACCGGCGACTTCCGGCTCGATGGCCAGGACATGTATGCCAGGGATACGGACGTGGTGATGCTTCGTGCCCGCGTCGGCATGGTCTTCCAGAAGCCGAATCCCTTTCCGAAATCGATCTACGAGAACGTGGCCTACGGTGCCCGCCTTCATGGTCTTGCGGCCAATCGTGCCGAACTCGACGATATCGTCTACGGCAGCCTTGAACGCGCGGGACTCGTCGATGAGGTCAAGAACCGTCTTGATGATCCCGGTACCGGCCTGTCCGGCGGGCAGCAGCAGCGCCTGTGCATCGCACGAACCATCGCCGTGAATCCCGAAGTGATCCTGATGGACGAACCCTGTTCGGCACTCGATCCGATCGCCACCGCGCGCATCGAGGATCTCATCGACGAGCTTTCGGAGAAGTATGCGATTGCCATCGTCACGCACTCGATGCAGCAGGCGGCCCGCGTCTCAAACCGCACGGCCTATTTCCATCTCGGCCGCATCATTGAGGTTGGTCCCACCGACAGGATTTTCACCAACCCGGCACACAAGCTCACCGAAGACTACGTGACCGGCCGTTTCGGCTGAGATCGGCTCTTTCCGTGCGACTTCCATGTCGCCGCTTTCATGCTCCCGTAACAATGCTCGGGCACACTGTACCCCGGTGATGGAATGTGCGAGCGCGTTTGCCATCCATCATGTTTTGAATCGTGAACTGGTGAGGTGATTCAATGAAACGTCTGTTCTCCATTCTGGCCATTGGCGTGCTGATGAATGCGCCGACGGCATACGCTGCCGTCTCCGACGAGCTCGTGCAGCAATTGCTGGATCGCCTGGAGGCCCAGGAAAAGCGCATTGCCGAGCTGGAGAAGGCGACGCAGAAGACGCAAACGGCAGTCGAGGAGCAGAAGCAGGCCGTCGCACTGGTCGCAGCGACCCCGCAGCCCGCACCGGCGCCGGCAGCGGCGCCTGCAGCGGCGAGCTGGACCGACAAGCTGAGTCTCAAGGGCGATCTGCGCCTGCGCTACGACAACGTCGATATCGAAGGTGTGCCGGATGACCGGAACCGTGACCGGTTGCGCGCCCGTCTGGGCGTGACAGCCAAACCGCAGGACGACCTGGAACTGGGGTTGCGCCTCAGCACGACGGACAACAACAGTCCGCGTTCCGCCAACCAGACGCTGGGTGACGGCAACTCCAGCAAGGATTTCGCGCTGGATATGGCCTACTTCAAGTGGACGGCCATGCAGGGGCTTGCCATCAGCGGCGGCAAGTTCCAGAACGTGCTGTACCGGCCGGGCCAGCAGCAGATGCTCTGGGACAGTGACTGGAATCCGGAAGGCATGGGCCTTGCCTATGTGCATGGTCCGTTCTTTGCCAACATGATCGGCTTCTGGCTGGAAAGCGACAGTGCCAGGACCGAGGCGTTCACCTACGGTGCGCAGCTTGGCACCATGCTGCCGCTGAACGGTGATGTGAAGCTGGTCGCCGGTGCCGGCTACTATCGTTTCAACACCGAGGGCAAGGGCACTTTCTTCGGTCCGGCGAATGCCTTCTGGGGCAACAGCTTTGACCCGGCAACAAGCACCTATCTGTACAACTACGAAGAGATCGAGGGTTTTGCCGAGCTGAACTTCAAGCTTGCCGGCCTGCCCGCCAGCTTCTTTGTCGACTATGTCGTGAATACCGACGCGGACGACAACGACACGGGCTGGATGGCCGGTGTGCAGCTTGGCGAGGCAAAGGGCAAGGGCAGCTGGCAGCTCGGCTATGCCTGGCAGGCGCTCGAGGCTGATGCGGTGTTTGCCGGCTTGACCGACTCGGACTTCGCGGGCGGCGTCACCGACAACAAGGGGCACCGTATTCAGGGCAGCTACGCGCTCACCGACAAGTGGATCCTCGGCCTCACTTATCTGATCAACGAGAGCCTGGTCGATACGGGTCCGGGACTGGACTACAACCGTTTCCAGCTCGACATGAGCTTCAAGTACTGATTGCCGTCACGCGACGCCCCAGCCGCCGGGACCATAGCCCAGTGGCAGCCCGGCGTCCGGGGTGAATCCATACAGCTCGTCGTTCGGCAGGCTCTCGCGCAGGATCTGCCGGACGTCGAGCAACTTTCTGATATCGATGCCGGTGCGCAGGCCCATCGCATCGAGCATGAATACCAGGTCTTCGGTGACGATATTGCCGCTGGCGCCAGGTGCATGCGGGCAGCCGCCGAGGCCGCCGAGCGAGCTGTCCAGCGTCGTGATGCCTTCTTCCAGGGCCGCCAGCGCATTGGCCAGACCGAGGCCACGGGTGTTGTGGAGGTGCACGCTGGAGAGCTTGTCCCTGCCCACCGCGTCGCGCACGAGCCGGATCAGGCGGCGCAACTGCACGGGGTTGGCGTAGCCGGTGGTGTCCGACAGGCCGATATCCTCGCAGCCGGCCTCCATGAGTGCCACGGCCAGCTCCACGACCTTCTTTTCCGGTACCACGCCTTCGAGGGTGCAGCCAAAGGCGGTAGCGATGTTTCCTTCGAAGCCGGGCCGGGTCTCTGCCGGCAGGCTTTTCAGCAGGGCGGCGATCCGGCGCACGTCCTCGATCACGTCGGCATGGCTCTTGCGCAGGTTGGCCTTGCTGTGGGTTTCGCTGGCCGAGAGCGGCAGCGCGATCTTGTGTGCACCGGCATTGATCGCGTTTTCCGCACCCTTGAAGTTTGGCACCAGCGCCAGCACCGTCAGGCCGGGGATGGTCCGCGCATAAGCCACGACCTCGGCGGCATCGGCCATCTGCGGCATCAGTTTTGCGGGAACGAAGGAGCAGACCTCGATTTCACGCACGCCGGCGGCCGCCTCGGCGGCGATCCAGGCTTTTTTGGCCGCTGTGGGCATGATCGATTTGATGCTCTGCAGGCCGTCGCGCGGGCCTACCTCGCTGACGAGTACGTCGATTTCGCTGTTGCCGGACATGCTGGATTCCTGATTGCTGCAGCTGATTATTCTATATGGGGCCGGGGTGGTGGATAATCCAGTATCCGATTGCCAGTGCCAA
>JAHDYN010000071.1 GCA_023383735.1 Gammaproteobacteria bacterium
ATGTGGTTTCGCTGACCCACCGCAACCGCCTGCGCGCAGCCGTCACCCGGGAGCTGCACGCCCACCGGCTGCGGGTGGCCCTGGAGGGTGTCCTCAGCTCGGCACGCCAGTACAAGCAGGAACTGCGCAGCCTGATGAGCGGCGCTTCCGATGCCATCGTCGACATCCACGACGGCATCATCGTCGCCACCAACCCCGCCTGGGCGGGGCTCCTCGGACGCAGCGAGGAAGAACTCGTGGGCGAGCCGTTCATGGACCTGTTTCGCGAGACAGACCAGGCCACGCTGAAAGGCGCACTGGTCGCCTGTCTGCGCGACAAGTGGCAGGAAGGCAGCACGCTCGGCATGGTCGCGTACCGCAAGGATGGCAGCGAACTGCCGCTCGACCTCTGCCTGAAGCGCATCACCATCGACGGCGATCCCGGCGTGAGGCTGATCGTGCCCGGTGAGCGGACGGTCGAACAGCCTGCCGACGAAATGCTGCAGCACGCGGTGGGCAAGGATCCCTCGACCGGCTTCTTCCAGCGGCATTTCTTCCTGGAACGCCTCGCCGCCCGGCTCGCCACTCCGCTGGAAGGCGGTATCCGTGCCGTCGCCTATATCCGCCCCGATCACTTTTCCAGGGTGCAGGCCGACGTCGGCCTGCTCGGCACCGAAGCCCTGCTGATGCGCCTTGCGGAACTGCTGCGGGAACTCATGCAGCCGGGTGATCTTTATGGCCGGTTCGGCGGCACGATGTTCGCCGTGCTGGTCGAGCGCGGCACGATGGGCGACGTCCAGGCCTGGGCAGAACAGATCCAGAAGGCGGTGGCCGGACAGATCTTCGAGGTGGACACCCAGTCGACATCGCTGTCCTGCACGATCGGCATTTGCGAAGCCCGCTCGGGCAACCAGACGCCGGGCGAGATCCTCAGCGAGGCGGAACAGGCCTGCCGCAGTGGCCGCGGCCAGGGCGGCAACCGGGTCGTGCTGAGCGACATCACCAGCGTCACGGAAAGGCTGCGCCTGACCGACTCGCTGTGGATCGCCCGTATCCGCGCCGCACTGATGCAAAACCGCTTGCGGCTCGTCCACCAGCCCGTGGTCGGGCTGCAGGATGAGGTACAGGGTGTACTCGATACACGCGTGCGACTCATCGACGAACAGGGCGAGCCGGTACTGCCTTCCGAATTCATCCCGGTCGCGGAACGCGCCCACATGATGAAGAACATCGACCGCTGGGTGATCGGCGCATCGTTCTCGTTCTGCGTGGCGCGACAGCCGAACCTGGTATTCGTCCGGCTGTCGCGCGAATCGCTGCTGGACGAGTCGCTGCTTGACTGGCTGAAAGCACGCGCGCAAAGCACGCGGCTCAAGCCCTCACAGGTCTGTTTCCAGATCAGCGAGGAGCTGGCCCTGCAGCAGCTGAAAGACGCGCAGCAGACTGCCAAACGGCTGCGCGAAGCCGGCTTCCTGTTTGCCGTCGACCACCTCGGCGCCGGCCGGGACGCCACGCAGCTGCTCGGCCTCCTGCCGATGCAGTTCGTCAAGATCGATGGCAGCCTCATGCAGGGACTGCACCGGGACAAGGATCTGCAGCGCAAGGTTGGCACCATCGCTGCGCGTGCCAATGAGCTGAAAATCAAGACCATCGCCGAACGCGTCGAGAACGCCAATACCATGGCCGTGCTCTGGCAACTTGGCATTGCCTTCGTTCAGGGCAACTTCACCCAGAATCATGGCGTGGTGCTGGGCAGCGACAGCGACGCCGGCCAGCAGGCTGTCGGCTGAGCACCCCCGTGCAGCAGGTCACACTCCGGAGCACGGGACGCGCGCGCCACCGTCGCCACATTACAGAACGAGACATGGTTCATTTCGCCGGAGCGCGGCAAATGGTCTCTTGTCGTTTGTCGCAAGACGGATCCGCAGTGGATCTCTAAACCCGGGACTCAAGGCATGCGCACCAGGCGCAACCAGAGCAGAAACAAATCCAAGGCGCACGGTGTGGCACAGAGGCAACCGGCTACCAGCCATGAGCGGCTGGTCGCATCCACGCTGGCCGGCATGGCGCTGCTCGCCGCCTCGCCACCGGGACAGGCGATGACCCTCGGTGAGATCACCGTACACTCGAGCCTCGGCCAGCATCTGGATGCCAGCGTTCCCGTGCAGCTGGCTGCCGGTGAGTCGCTGGCCAGCGGTTGCATTCAGTCCACCCAGGGCAGCGCCAGTGACCTCGGTCGCGTGCCCAATGCCGCGGTCCTCACGCCAGAGGCCGCCCGCCCCGGCCGATACACCCTGCGGATCAGCAGCGCTGCGGCCCTTTACGAACCGATCTACGCAATGAAGCTGCAGGCCAGCTGCCCGGGCACTGCCGCCATCTCGCGTCAGTACGTGTTGATGCTCGATCTGCCCGGCATGGCCAGCGAGCAGACGTCGATTCCTGCACAGCCGCCGGTCACGCAGACCGGGCAACTGCCCGATGCGCTGCCCGCATCGCTGTCAAGGGGCGATGTGCTGCGCACCGCGCCGTCGGCCGACCGCCCGCCGCGCAGCCGCCGGACACTGGACAGCATGGGCACGCCGATCCAGCCGGGCACGCGTTATCAGGTGGTCAGAGGCGACACGCTTTCATCGATCGCGGCACGCGTCAGCGGACGCAAGGTCAAGCTGTGGACGCTTGCCGGCCAGATTTTCGCTGCCAACCCGGCAGCATTCATCCGCAACGACATCAACCTGATCAAGCTCGGCAGCACGATCGTGATTCCGGCCGCCGATGAGGCTTTGGCCAACTCCCCGGGCATCGCCGCGCTGCCGGCCACGCAGCCTGTGCCGACGCCGGTTCCCCTGCCCGAATCGGCGCCCCCGGTCGCTGCACTGCCGGTTGACCGCCAAGCCACGCCGGTGACTGCCACAGCAACGACCGAAAGCCCGACCACCGCCGGGCTGGCCGCCACCACGCCTGTCGAAATGGCACCGGCCATCAGCATCTCTCCGAGGGCTGAAACGGCGGTCAGTCCTTCCCCGGCAGCCAGTGCACAGGTGGAAAGTCGCGCCGACAACGAAGCCAGCCCGCTGGCCGCCACCGCAGCCGGCATCGTCTTTGGTCTGCTGGTCAGCGCCCTGCTCTGGTTCCGTAACCGGCTGCCGGCAATGGCGCGCAAGCGCCCGGCGCAACAGCCGGCGAAGCCGGAGCCGGTGGCTGAAGCGCTTCCGCTGCCTGTCGCCGCTGCAGCTGCAGCGGCACCGATTGCAGTGCGCACCCAGCGGGCGGAGCCCTCGATCACGGTGCAGTGGTCAGCGCGACCGGAGGATACGCTGGCTGCCGAATTCGCCCAGCCGGCGCCTGCGCCCGCCTCCAAGGCCGAGGTACCAGCCTCTTCCGCCCGCTCATCAGCTGCAACGAGCGACGAAATCACCTCGGAACTCGAGAAGCTGTTCGGCGACGACAGCGAGACGATGAGCGCGCCCGTTGTTGCATCGCTGCCAGACGACAGCGACCGGAATGACAACGACGCAGATGACGAGAAGAAGGCCGAGACGCTGCTGCAGGCTCTCTCGCTGCTGGAACGCGACTACGAGGCCGAGCTGACTGCCAGCCAGGTACTCGACCTTTCGGCCATGCGCGAAGCGCTGGCGACGGGCACTGATTCAAAGCCCTTCATCAAGAAACCCGACTAGCCAGAACTCAGGCTGCAGGCGCCGCGACGATCCGGTCGACCTTGCGCCAGCCGCGCGGCAACAGGCTCCCGCGCTGCCCCCGCGCACCCTTGTACCCCGCAAGATCGGCGGGCTTCAAAGTCATGCTGCGCTGATTGCTGAACAACAACAGCGAGTCGCCCGCATCGAGCACGGCAACACAGGCGAGCTTTTCTTCACCGGCCTTGAACTTGCGCGTTGCGATACCGAAGATCTTGTTGCCCTTGCCGCGCGCGAGCTCAGGCAGGTCGGCAGCCGGGAACACCAGCAGCCGGCCTTCCGAATTCACCGCTGCCACCAGCGCCTTGCCAGGGAACCCGGCAGCGGCAGCATGGGGCGCCGGGATCAGCACATCCCCGCCCTCGGGCACGCGCAGGCAGGCCTTGCCGGCCCGGTTTCTGGAGTGCAGCTCGCCGAGCTGCACGAAGAATCCATAGCCCGCATCAGTGGCAAGCAGCCAGTGCTGTGAAGGCTCCCCGATCAGCACCCCACGGAAGCCCGCACCAGCCGCGGGATTGAGCCGTCCGGTGAGTGGCTCACCCTGGCCGCGCGCCGAGGGCAGCGAGTGCGCCGGCAGACAGTAGGCGCGGCCGGAGTTGTCGATAAACACGGCAGTCTGCGTACTCTTGCCAGGCGCCGAGCTCAGGTAAGCGTCGCCGGACTTGTAACTCAGCCCGACCGGATCGATCTCGTGGCCCTTGGCGGCACGCACCCAGCCGCCGACCGAAAGCACCACCGTAACCGGTTCACTGCTGACCAGGACAGTCTCGTCCAGCGCCTGGGCGGCCTCGCGCTCGACGATGGCCGTGCGCCGCTTGTCGCCATGCTTCTCGGCCAGTTCCAGCAACTCGTCCCGTATCAGCTTTCTGAGCTTCGCCGCGCTCTTCAGCACCTGGTTCAGCCAGTCCCGCTCTTCTGCCAGCGCCTTCTGCTCGCCGCGAATCTCGATCTCCTCGAGTTTGGCGAGCTGGCGCAGCCGCAGATTGAGGATCGCCTCGGCCTGCACCTCGCTGATCTCGAAGCGCTGCATCAGCACTTCCTTGGGCTTGTCTTCGCGGCGGATGATGCGGATGACTTCATCGATGTTGAGGAAGGCGATCAACAGGCCGTCGAGGATGTGCAGCCGGTCCTCGACCTTGGCGAGGCGGTCCTGCAGGCGGCGCTTGACGGTATCGGTGCGAAAACGCAGCCATTCGGCAAGCAGCGTCTTGATGTCGCGCACTGCGGGCCGGCCATCGAGGCCGATGCAGTTCATGTTGACGCGCAGGGTACGCTCGAGGTCCGTGGTGGCGAACAGGTGGCCCATCAGCGCATCGACGTCCACCTTGCCGGATTTCGGCGTGATGACCAGACGCACCGGGTTCTCGTGATCGGACTCGTCGCGCAGGTCATCGACCAGCGGCAGCTTCTTCGCCTGGCGCTGGGCCTCGATCTGCTCGAGCACCTTGCTGCCGGACACCTGGAACGGCAGGTTGGTGATGATGATGTCGTTGTCTTCACGTTCCCAGGTGGCGCGCAGGCGCAGGGTGCCGTTGCCGGTCGCATAGATCTCGTTCAGCTCCTTGCGCGGAGTGACGAGTTCGCCGCCGGTGGGAAAATCCGGGCCCTTGATGTGCTGGCACAGCTGCTTGGCCGTGGTCTCCGGCTCTTCCAGCAGCCGCACCACTGCGCTGACCACCTCGCGCAGGTTGTGCGGCGGGATATCGGTGGACATGCCGACCGCGATGCCACTGGCACCGTTCAGCAGCAGGTTGGGCAGCTGCGCCGGCAGCAGCACCGGCTCGAGCAGCGTGCCGTCGAAGTTCGGCGTCCACTCGACGGTGCCCTGCTCGAGTTCATCGAGCAGCGTCGCCGCATAGGCTGTCAGCCGCGCCTCGGTGTAGCGCATGGCTGCGAATGACTTCGGGTCATCGGTCGAGCCCCAGTTGCCCTGCCCGTCGATGATCGGGTAGCGATAGGCGAAGTCCTGCGCCATATGCACCATGGCCTCGTAACACGCCGAGTCACCGTGGGGATGGAACTTGCCGAGCACATCGCCGACCGTACGCGCGGACTTCTTGTGCTTGCTGGTCACGCGCAGGCCCAGCTCGCTCATCGCATAGATGATCCGCCGCTGTACCGGCTTGAGGCCGTCACCGATATACGGCAGGGCGCGGTCGAGGATCACGTACATCGAGTAGTCGAGATACGCCTTCTCGGTGAAGGTGCGCAGCGCGAGTTTCTCGACCGGGTCGAACTCGAGGCGCGTCTGCATGTTGTCGGAAGCCGTCATGAGAATTGCATACTACCCTGTCAGATTTCGGCCAGATTGCCCTTGCTCTCCAGCCAGGCACGCCGGTCGGATGCGCGTTTCTTGGCCAGCAGCATGTCGAGCAGCTGCTCGGTGTCATCCTGTGGCGACATCGTCAGCTGCACCAGGCGCCGCGAGTCGGGCAGCATGGTGGTCTCGCGCAGCTGCAGGGGACTCATCTCGCCGAGACCCTTGAAGCGCGTGACGGCAGGTTTTGCGCGTATGCCTTCCGCCTGCAGGCGGTCGAGAATGCCCTGCCGCTCGGCTTCGTCGAGCGCGTAGTGGACCTCCTTGCCCACATCGATGCGAAACAGCGGCGGCATGGCCACGTAGACGTGCCCGGCACGGATCAGCTGGGGAAAATGCCGGACAAACAGCGCACAGATCAGTGTCGCGATATGCTGGCCGTCAGAGTCGGCGTCGGCGAGGATGCAGACCTTGTGATAGCGCAGGCCGGCCAGATCACTGCTGCCGGGCTCGGCGCCGATCGCCAGGCTGATGTTGCTGACCTCCTGCGAGGCCAGCAATTCGTTCTGGTCAACCTCCCAGGTGTTCAGGATCTTGCCCCTCAGCGGCAGCACGGCCTGGTACTCGCGGTCACGGGCCTGCTTGGCCGAACCGCCGGCCGAATCGCCTTCCACCAGGAAGATCTCGCAGCGCTCCGGATCGGTGCTGGTGCAGTCGGTGAGCTTGCCGGGCAATACCGGTCCGCTGGTGATCCGCTTGCGTACCACGATGCGCGCCACCTTGGCGCGCTGCTGGGCCGCGAGGATGGCCCGCTCGGCGATCTGGTCGCCAGCATCGGTGTTCTGGCTCAACCAGAGCGAGAAGGAATCCTTGACCGCACCGCTGACGAAAGCCGCGCACTCGCGTGAACTCAGGCGCTCCTTGGTCTGCCCGGAAAACTGCGGATCCTGCATCTTCACCGACAGCACGAACTGCAGGCCATCCCAGACATCGTCGGGCGCCAGCTTCACGCCGCGCGGCAGGAGATTGCGGAACTCGCAGTAGTCGCGCAGCGCATCGGTCAGCCCGGTCCTGAAACCGTTGACGTGTGTGCCACCCTGCGCGGTCGGAATCAGGTTGACGTAGGACTCGTTGATCGCGGGACCATCCGGGTCGGCCCAGGCAATCGCCCACTCTGCCTCTTCGCGCTGCCCCTTGAGCACCGCGCTGAAGGGCTCGGCCGGCAGCAACGCCGTATCAGGCAGGCTCTCGACCAGATACTGCTCCAGCCCATCGGCGTAGTGCCATTCGTATTTCTGCTCCGGCTTCTCGACTTCAAAGCGGATATGCAGACCGGGGCAAAGCACCGCCTTGGCGCGCAGCGCATGGCGCAGCTCGTTGATGGCGAACTTGTCGGTATCGAAGAATTTCGGGTCCGGCCAGAAACGCAGCGTGGTGCCGGTATTTGCCTTGCCGACAGTGCCGACTTTTTCCAGCTTGCTGGCCCGTTCACCGCCACGGAAGCTCATGTTGTATTCGCAGCCGTCGCGGCGTATCCAGACCTCGAGATTCTTCGACAGCGCATTGACCACCGACACGCCGACGCCGTGCAGGCCGCCGGAGTACTGGTAGTTGTTGCCGGAGAATTTCCCGCCGGCGTGCAGCCGCGTGAGGATGAGTTCGACACCGGGGATCTTCTCGACCGGGTGCTTGTCCACCGGCATGCCGCGGCCGTCATCGGCGACCTGCAGGGAGCCGTCGGCAAACAGAGTGACGTCGATCCGCTTGCAGTGTCCGGCGATGGCTTCGTCGACACTGTTGTCGATCACCTCATGGGCCAGGTGATTGGGCCGGCTCGTATCGGTATACATGCCCGGCCGGCGGCGGACCGGATCGAGGCCGCTCAGCACCTCGATATCAGCAGCTTCGTAACGGGCACTCATGGACGGCCCGGCCTGCAGGCAGCAGACTGCCAATGCATCGGGGCCGCTGAAGAATCGATCACAGCGGAATCCTTAATGATCCAGGGACGCGCACAACAACGGGCGGAATCTTAGTCCACCCGGCGGATTTATCAACA
>JAHDYN010000072.1 GCA_023383735.1 Gammaproteobacteria bacterium
GCTTCCCTCACCGACAGCGAGCGAGCCGACGTGTCGCCCCGGATGGAGAGCCTGCCCGCCGGCGGTGATGGATTCATCGCCGTTATTGGCATCGTGTTCCTCGTGCTGATGATTCTCGAGTTCACGGGCGTCATCGATATCTTCAAGAAGGCCTAGCTTTCTCCGGGCTGCTGCGGGCGCCGCAATGGCGCCTGCCGCAGCCCGGTCCAGATGACCCGGAGGTCATACCCATGCTCGAAACGATTGCCGTAATCCTCATCGTCCTCTGGCTGCTGGGGATCGTGAGCTCATACACCATGGGCGGATTCATTCACATCCTGCTGGTCATCGCGCTCGTCGTCATCTTGCTGCGTGTGATCCGGGGTCGGGGGGTTCTGTAGATGGACGCCATGCGCATTACCGCCGTCGCGTTGCTGGTGGCCGGCGTGCTGGCCCTCGTGTACGGGAACTTCAGCTACACGAAGGAGACCCATGAAGCGAAGATCGGATCTCTCGAGTTGTCGGTGACGGACCGGGAAACGGTCAATATTCCCGCCTGGGCGGGGATCGCCGCGATAGTCGCGGGCGGTGGCCTGCTGATATTCGGCGGCAGAAAGATCTAGTTACGGTGGCCAGGCTCCTGGCCTGGTCCCGCGCGATCATCTGCTTGCCAGCGCACATGCCGCAGCGCCGGCTGTGTACGTCAGCGTACAGACGCTGCAGCTCACGGCGCCCATCCTTCATAAGCAGATCAACCGAATTGCAGTCCTTCCTGGAGAACCTTATGCGTATCCCCTCCCGAACCCACGTTGGCCCGCGCCTCGGCAGCGCTGTCGCACTCGCCAGCGTGATCCTGCTGGCAAGCGCCTGTGCATCGACGCCGCTCGCGCCGACGCGGTCGCTGGATGCCGCCCGCACCGCCGTCAGCAACGCCGAAAAAGGCGAAGCCGGACGCTATGCCCAGCCAGAGATGAGCGCGGCCCGCGACAAGCTTGCAGCGGCCGACGTTGCTGCAGCACGCGAGAACATGGTCGCTGCAGAACGGCTCAGTGAAGAGGCGCGAGTGGACGCCGAGCTGGCCGCCGCCAAGACCGCCGCGGCGAAGGCCGATGCCGTCAACAAGCAAATGCGCGTGGGCAGTGAAGCCCTCAGCGATGAAATGCAACGCGCAGGAGAGCAACAATGAATACCGGAATTCCTGGTCGTATCCGTAACGGCAAGGCGCTTGGCGCTGCTGCCGCTTTATCCCTGGTGCTGGCAGGCTGTGCCAGTGCGCCGCTGCCGCCGCCTGGCGCTGCCGAGGCTCGCAGCAAGCTGACCCGTCTCCAGTCGGATCCAAATCTCGCGACACGCGCGCCGACGGCGCTCAAGGATGCCGAGGCCGCTGTGAATACCGCTGAGCTGCCGGTATCGAAAGCCGAAGCAGAACTGGGCGCACACCGCGTCTACATCGCGGACCGCAAGGTAGAGATCGCGATGGCCCAGGCCTCGACGCGCTACGCCGAGGACCAGCGTGCGAAGTTCGCCAGCGAGCGGGACAAGGCGCGTCTTGATGCGCGGACCCAGGAAGCGGACGCGGCGAAGCTTGATGCGAGCAGGGCCCGGAGTGAAGCTGACGCAGCTGCCGGGAAGGCAGCAGAACTGCAGCGGCAGATCGCTGCGCTGGAGGCGGAGGCTACGGACCGCGGTCTGGTGTTGACCCTGGGTGACGTTCTCTTTGCAACCGGCAAGTCCGAGGTCAAGGTCGGCGCCATGAGCAACCTCAACAAGCTGGTCGTGTTCCTCAATAGCTATCCGGAGCGGAGTGTCCAGATCGAAGGCCATACGGACAGCGTCGGCAGTGAGGATTCCAACCAGGGATTGTCGCAGCGGCGCGCCGAGTCGGTGAGAGCGTATCTGGTGCAGCAGGGCATTGCCGCTAATCGCCTGACTGCGGTGGGCCTGGGCGAGAACCAGCCCGTGGCCAGCAACGATACTCAGAGCGGCCGCCAGCAGAATCGCCGCGTCGTGGCGATCATCGACAATCCGGCACCGGCCACCGCGTCGAGCAAGTAGCCGCTGAAGTTTTTTTACCCGATTCCCAAGGAGAACATTCGATGCGACCGATCAAGAGAAACCTGATAACACTCGGTGTCGTTGCTGCCCTGGCGGGCAACGCATGGGCGACCGAGTCTGCCCCCCGCACCGTGGGTGTCGTTATCGACGATGCGGCCATCACGACCAGCATCAAGACCAAGCTGACCCTCGAGAAGGACACCAAGGCCCGGCAGATCAACGTGGAGACCCAGAAGGGCATCGTCCAGCTGAACGGCTTCGTGGATTCCAGCGCGGCGCGCAGCGAGGCGGAGAAGATCGCTGCCGGCACTGATGGCGTCAAGCAGGTGCGCAACAACCTGGAAGTCCGCTCTGCGGACCGGCCCGCCGGCGAAGTCGTTGACGACGCCATGATCACCGGCAAGGTCGAGGCTGCCCTGGTCGCAGACAAGCGCACCAGCGCCCTGCGCGTGGACATCGAGACCCACGAGGGTGAAGTGCAGCTGAGCGGCTTCGCCAGGAACCAGGCCGAAAAAGATGCCGCTGCCGCTGTCGCGCGCGCTGTGACCGGCGTGCGGAAGGTCACGAACTCGATCGACGTCCGATAACCGGAGCCGGGGTATGGGCAGATGAACTTGCCCATTCCCTGGTCCCTGTCGCGCCTCCCGGCGCTGGCGTGCTTCGCGTGGCTCAGCTTGGTCGCGGCCTGCAGTTCCCTGCCGACCATCACGCCGGACATGGCGCACAGCCCGCCGGCGGCAGTGACCGTTGACGGTACCCGCGGTCCGCTTTCGGCCAGCCGCAGCAAGGCCATCATCGACAGGCTGAAAAGCGGCGGCGATGAAACGAATATCTTCGACGTCCATATGGCGATCGAGGAGGCCATTTCCGGCAGCCCGCTGACCGCCGGCAACAAGGTTGAGCTGCTGCAGGACGGGCCGAGCACCTACCAGGCGATGACGGCCGCCATCGAGTCTGCGCAAGACTCCATCAACATGGAGACCTACATCTTCCAGGATGATGAGGTCGGCCAGCGTTTCGCAGCAGCACTGATCGCCAGGCAGCAGCAGGGCGTACAGGTCAACCTGATCCGCGACAGTTTTGGCACCCTGAGCACGCCGACCGCGTTTTTCCAAACGCTCGTGGATGCCGGGATCAATGTGCTGGAGTACAACCCGGTCAACCCCTTGTCGACCGTGAAGGCCGGCTGGGACCTCAATCAGCGCGATCACCGCAAGTTGCTGATCATCGATGGGCGTATCGCCTTTCTCGGCGGCATCAACATCAGCAGTGTCTATTCTGGCGGGTCATTCAGCCAGCGCTCCAAAGTGCGGCCTGACGGCCAGTTGCCGTGGCGCGACACCGACATCAGCCTGATGGGCCCTGTCGTCGGAGAGCTGCAGAAGCTGTTCATCGAAACCTGGGAAAAACAGGACGGCAAACCGCTCGCAGCGCGCAACTATTACCCCACAGCGCATGTTGAAGGCAGTTCGGTCGTGCGTGCCATTGGCAGTTCGCCGGACGAGGACTACAGCCTGATATACGCCACGCTGATCTCGGCCCTGCGCAGTGCCCAGACCGAGATCTGCCTCACCAACGCCTACTTCGTGCCGGACCGGCAGTTGCTGGATGCCCTGAAAGAGGCGGTTGCGCGGGGCGTGGACGTGAAGCTGGTGGTGCCGGCCAGTACTGATTCCTGGCTGGTGTTCCACGCCGGTCGCTCCCATTACAAGGAATTGCTGAAGGCCGGGGTCAAGCTGTACGAGCGCCGCGATGCCCTGCTGCATGTCAAGACCGCGGTGATTGACGGCGTGTGGTCCACGGTTGGTTCAACCAACCTGGACTGGCGCAGCTTCCTGCACAACCAGGAGGTCAACATCGTCGTGCTTGGCGACGGGTTTGGCGACAGGATGCGGGCGGTCTTCGCGGATGACGTGGCGAAATCGGAGGCGATCACGCTCGAGACGTGGAAGCGTCGCTCGATTGGCGTGAGGATCCAGGAGGCCTTCGCCCGAATCTGGGAATACTGGCTTTAAACCGTGCGGCGGGAGGCGCCTTCGTGCCGCTCTGCTCGCTGGCCGCAGCGCCGCAGTACGCTGCCGCCCGGACGGCCGACATATCGGGCCACCATTTGCGTTAGCTGCCCTCGAATTCGTCGTCCTTGAGACCTGCGGTCTCGTACCAACAAAAAAAGCCCCGAATAAGCCAAATATGCCAAACCCGGTACCGGCTGGTTCGCCCGCGGCCGAGGCTGCGGCATAATCAGTCATCGTGGATAACAATCGTTCTCAACCGGAGGCCCCGCGCCATGCAGAAATTCATGATGACCGCCGTACTCGGTGTTGCATTTGCCCTGTCAAACCCCGCCGCAGCCGCCTGCGAATACCCGGCTGACGTTGCGCTCCCGGATGGCGCGAAGGCCACCGAGGCGGAAATGAACGCCGCTGCGGCGGTGGTAAAGAAGTACATTGCCGACATGGACGCCTACATGGCCTGCCTGGATGCCGAACAGGTGGCCTTGCCGGTCGAGGAGCAGACGCCGGAAGCCAAAGCCATGCACGTCAAGCGGCACAACGCGGCCGTCGATGCGGAAGAGGCCATCGCCGCACGCTTCAATGACCAGGTCCGGGCGTACAAGGCGGCCAACAAGTAAGCGCATCTGGACCAGGTCTGCAGTCTGGTTCGACCGCACCCCGGCAGGTAAAATCCGCGCCCCGCAAACAGGAATCGAAGTCTCATGACCAAAGCCGCGAGAGTGACTATTACCGGCGCCGCCGGCCAGATCGGCTATCAGCTCGCCTTTCGCATCGCCTCCGGGCAGCTGCTCGGGCCGAACCAGCCGGTGATCCTGCAGTTGCTGGAAATCACGCCAGCGCTCAATGCCCTGAATGGCGTGGTCATGGAGCTTGAAGACTGCGCGTTCCCGACCCTGCAGGGCGTGGTCGCCACCGACCAGCCGGATGTGGCCTTCAAGGATACGGACTACGCGCTGCTGGTCGGTGCCAAGCCGCGCGGCCCGGGCATGGAACGCGGTGATCTGCTGCGCGAGAACGCGAAGATTTTCTCGGTGCAGGGCAAGGCGCTCAACGAACATGCGAGCCGCGGCGTGAAGGTGCTGGTGGTCGGCAATCCGGCCAATACCAATGCGCTGATCGCACAGGCCAACGCGCCGACGCTGAACCCGGCCAACTTCACGGCGATGACCCGACTCGATCACAACCGCGCCCTGGCGCAGCTGGCCCGGAAGACCGGTACGCACGTCAGCCAGATCAGCCGCATGACGATCTGGGGCAACCATTCAGCCACCCAGTATCCGGATATCAGCCAGGCGGTGATCAATGAGCGCCGTGCCAGCGAGCTGGTCGACGCCAAGTGGGTCAAGGACGAATTCATTCCGGTCGTGCAGCAGCGTGGCGCGGCGATCATCAAGGCGCGCGGCCTGTCGAGTGCCGCATCGGCTGCGTCTGCCGCGATCGACCATATCCGCGACTGGGCGCTTGGCACACCCGGCGATGACTGGGTGAGCATGGCCGTGCCGTCCGATGGCAGCTATGGCGTCAAGGAAGGCATCATCTATTCCTATCCGGTGCGTTGCGCAAAGGGCAAGTACGAGATCGTGCAGGGACTGCCGGTCAGCGATTTCAGCCGCGAGCGCATGAATGCCACCGAAGAAGAACTGCGCCAGGAACGCGAGGCGATCGCTGCCCTGCTTTGAACCGCCGGCGTCGGGGAGTGTCGGTATCGATACTCCCTGACGCGCCGCGTGGTTTATAGTCAGTCGCTGCACCAACCGGGGTGACACGATGACTGATGTCGTTATCTGGCTGCTTTGGACTGCCGCCCTGCTGGGCGTGGGTCTGCTGCTGGCCTATCGGCGTATCGATCTGCCCACGTCCACGCTGACACTGGGCGGCGCACTTTTCGTCTACAGCCTGTTCGCCGGCAGCTGGGCGATCTGGATACTGCTGCTCTGGATATTGTTTGCCGGGCTTGTGGTGCTGAACTCCGTCAAGTTCCGCCGCGAGCGCATCACCCTGCCCCTGCTGCGTTTTTATCGCACGGTCGTGCCGCAGCTTTCCGACACCGAGCGCGAGGCGCTGGAGGCCGGCACCGTGTGGTGGGACGGCGAGCTGTTCACCGGCCAGCCCGACTGGGGCCGGCTGATGGCTTTGCCCGTACCGCAGCTGAGCCCGGAGGAACAGGCCTTTCTGGACGGCCCCACGGAGGAGCTGTGCCGCCTCAGCGATGACTGGCAGATCACCCATGAACTGGCCGATCTGCCCCCGCCGGTCTGGGCATTCATCCGCCAGCATCGTTTTTTCGCAATGATCATCCCGAAGCGCTACGGCGGGCTCGAGTTCTCGCCCATCGCCGTGGCCGCCGTGCTTGCCAAGTTGTCGAGCCGCAGCGCTGTCCTGGCCTCGACGGTCGGCGTGCCCAATTCGCTCGGCCCGGCGGAGCTGCTGCTGCACTATGGAACCGACGAACAGCGCGACTACTACCTGCCGCGGCTGGCGAGCGGTGACGAGATCCCCTGTTTTGCCCTGACCGGTCCGCGCGTGGGTTCCGATGCCGCTTCGATTCCCGATACGGGCGTGGTTTGCCGCGGCCAGTGGGAAGGCCGGGAGATCACCGGCATCCGTCTCAACTGGGACAAGCGCTACATCACGCTGGCACCGGTAGCCACGGTGCTCGGCCTGGCCTTCAAGCTATACGATCCCGAACACCTGCTGGGTCCCGAGGAGGATCGCGGCGTCACTGCCGCACTGGTTCCGGTCGGCACACCAGGCATCACGATCGGCCGCCGGCACTTCCCGCTCAATTTGCCCTTCCAGAACGGTCCGACACAGGGCCGCGACGTATTCGTGCCCCTCGATGCCATCATCGGCGGGCCGGAGCGCGCTGGCCAGGGCTGGAAGATGCTGGTCGAGCAGCTCTCCGCCGGTCGCGGCATCACCCTGCCCTCGAACGCGATGGGCGGCAGCAAGGCCATCGTTTACGCCTCCGGTGCCTACACGCGCCTGCGCCGCCAGTTCAACCTGCCGGTCTGCGAATTCGAAGGTGTGGGCGAGGCGCTGGCGCGGATGGCCGGATTCACCTACATCATCAATGCCGGCCTGTCGGTCACGGCCACGGCAATCGCGCGCGGCGAGCGGCCGTCGGTGCCCTCGGCCGTGCTCAAGTATCACTGCACCGAGCTGGCCCGCCGGGTGACCAACGACGCCATGGACGTGCAGGGCGGCAAGGGCATCATGCTCGGCCGCTCGAACTATCTCGCGCGCAGCTACCAGGGCATACCGATCGCCATCACGGTAGAGGGTGCGAACATCCTCACGCGCAGCCTGATCATCTTCGGCCAGGGCGCGGTCCGCTGTCACCCCTTCGTGCTGAAGGAGATGGAGGCAGCCAACGACCCGGATTTCAGTCGTGGTCTGCGCGAGTTCGATCGTTACCTGTTCGCCCACGTCGGCTATGCGATCAGCAATGCCGCGCGGAGTTTCGTGCTGGCGCTCAGCAACGCGAGGGCGAGCCATGCGCCCATCGACGGCCCGACCGCGCGCTATTTCCAGCACGTCAATCGCTACAGTGCGGCCTTTGCACTGCTGGCAGACGTGGCGATGCTGGTGGTCGGTGGCGGTCTGAAGCGCAAGGAGATGCTGTCGGCGCGCCTCGGCGATGTGTTCAGCTCCATCTATCTCGCGAGCATGGTGCTCAAGCACTACGACAACCAGGGCCGGCAGTCCGGTGATCTGCCGCTCGTCGAGTGG
>JAHDYN010000073.1 GCA_023383735.1 Gammaproteobacteria bacterium
CCGGCATCACCGTGGTCGAGGCCCTGAAGACCTCGCGCGAACTGGCCGGCAATGTCGTGATTGCCGAGGCCATCGACCAGGTGTCTGCCTATGTGGACGAAGGCAACTCGCTCAGCAGCGCTGTGGACCAGGCGAAGCTGTTTCCGCCCCTGGTGCTGCGCATGGTGAAGATGGGCGAGGACATCGGCAAGCTCGATGAAGCGCTGGAGAACGTCACCTACTTCTACAACCGCGAGGTCAATGAGGCCGTCGACCGGCTGCAGACGCTGATCGAGCCGGCGATGACCGTCATCCTGGGCCTGATTCTCGGCTGGGTGATGCTTTCCGTGCTGGGTCCGATCTACGACACCATCGGCAATCTCGGAGCCATCTGACATGCGCGTACAGCACGTTATTCTTCTGGGCATCGACAGCTGCGTGCTGCATACCTGGCAGGGTCGTGGCTACACCCCGGTCTGCCGCTATCCACCACAAAGCGGCACGCCCGCGGAAATGCTGGCATTTCTGCGCCGGAACGGCGGCGGCACGATCGGCATCATCGTGGACGTGCTTGAAGAGGAGCACAGCCGCGATCGCATCGCCATGCTTGGCCGGCGCGACCAGCGGGCCGTGCTCGAGCGCAAGCTGGCACGGACCTTTCCGCGCACGGAATTCAGCACGGCGACGCTGCAGGGACGCAGCAGGGACAACACCCCTGGCCAGGAGGTGCTGTACAGCGCGCTGACCAAGCCCGAGCATTTGCGCACGCTGGTCGATCAACTGACGGCAGCGAAGCTGCCGGTCGTCGGGGTGTACAGCCCGGCCCAGCTGAGCCTGCCCATAGTCGAAAAGCTGGCGAAGAACGACGCCGGCCATGCGGCCGTCCTGCTGCTCACCCGCGATCTGGAAGGACGTCTGCGCCTGGCATTTTTTCGCGACGGCAGGATGATCGGCAGTCGCCTGCTGCGCAAGTCCCTGTCGGCACGTCCAGGCGACATGCAGCGATTGCTGCGCCAGCTCGAAGAAAGCGTGCGCTACTTCGATCCCGGCTTCATGGTCAGCCCCACCAATCCGGTCGATGTGTTCATGCTCGGCGAGCCTGCAGCGGCAGCACAGGACGTCACTGAAGCGGGCAACGGACATGAGGGCTTCCGCCTGCACCCGGTCACCCTGGACAGCGTGACCACGGCGCTCGGCATTCATGCCCGCCTCTCACCGGGCCAGGCCGACTTGCTGTTCATCGAAGTCCTGCGCCGGCACGCGCCTGCCGCGAACTACCTGCCGGCCACCGGACGCCGCTACTTCCAGCTGGAGCAGATACGCCGGTATGCGCAGGCAGCCTGCATGGTGCTCGGCACCACCGCTCTCGTTGCCGGCACCTGGAGCGGCTTGTCGCTGCTTGAGACCCGGCTGCAGACCCGCGATATCAGCAACTCGCTGGACACCGTGAGTGCCGGCGTGCACAACCACTCCGAATACCAGGCTGACAACACCGACGTGGATCCGCTGGAGATGCGTCAGGCGGTCAGTGCCTGGCGGGCGCTGGTGGCCAACCGCAGCGAACCGCGCGAAATCCTCGCACTGGTCAGCCGCGCGCTGGAAAAACAGCCACGCCTGCAGATCGATGCCATCGGCTGGTCGCCGCTGGCGGCCGTCAATCCGGCCGCAGAACCGGCTGCGGACGGGGGCAGCGGGGCACCGGCGGAAGCAGATGAAGGCGGCAATGCCGTGGACGATGCCGGCATGCAAACGCAGCTCGCCGGGCGGATCCGCATCTCCGTGCGCGGACGGGTCGAGCCCTTCGACCGCAGTTACCCGCTGGCTTTTGCCGAGGTCGAGAACTTCATGAGCAGCCTGCGCGCCGACCCCAGGGTCAGCGCGGTGCGCGCCCGCGTACAGCCGCTGGATATCCGGCCCGCCTCGACCCTGACCGGCGAAATCACCCCCGAGCACAAGTCGGATGAGGCGGGCTTCGCCATCGACATCATCATGAGGACCGGCAATGACCAGGCCTGATCCTGACTGGGGCTTTCTGCGCCAGGGCATGCTGCTCCCTGCACTCTGCCTGCTGGCAGGCGCGGTGCTGTGGGCGACCACGACCATGTATCGCACACAACTCGATGCTGCGCTCGAGGCAGAACGCCAGGCACTGGCGGGCATCGAACAGGAGCGCAGGGAACTCATCAGCCGGCGCGAGGCGCGCGAGCAGTACTCCGCCCTGTACCGCGAACTCACTGCGGGCGGCATCGTTGGTCCGGACCAGCGGCTGCAATGGGTGCAGACGCTCCGCAGCAGCACGAGCAGCCTCGGCCTGCCCTACGTGCGTTATTCAACCGGCCCGCAGGAGGTCTTTGTCGCGCCATATCTCATGGCCGGCATCAGCGCCACCGTCATGAACAGCCCGATGGAAGTGCAACTCGGCCTGGTGCACGAACTCGACCTGCTGCGCCTGCTCGACAAGCTTGCCCAATCCCCCGGGCTGTTCCATGTGCGTTCCTGCAACCTGGAGCGCCTGGAACGCAACACGCCACCGGAAGGCAACCAGGCCAATCTCAGCGGCAGTTGTCAGCTGAACTGGTTCTCCATTCCGGCCGGCAGTCGCATGGTTGCGGCAAATCAGGGAGACGCATCATGAACGGCAGCGACCCGCAGGGCCATGCACGGCACAGGCGGCTGGTACCGAGCCTGGCCGCGACCGGGCTGATGATCGGCCTGCTGGCCGGCAACCAGCCCGCCGTTGCCCTCGATCAACAGGCATCACCGGCAATCGGCCGGCTGTTCATGAGTCCTGACGAGCGTCGGGCGCTCGATGCAGCCAGAACCCCGTGGCGCGATCCCGATTCCCCGGAAACGGCGCTTGCACCGGGCAACAATCGTGTCGTGCTCAACGGTGTGCTCAGGCGCAGTGCCGGACCGGATGTGGTCTGGATCAACGGCCAGGCGGCGGGTGGCAAGGACGCCCCGGTACAGCTTCGACGCGGGCCCGACCAGCAGAACACCGTGACGGTGGCGGATCCTGCCAATGGCCGCAGCATCAGGCTGAAACCCGGCCAGAGCTGGACGCCCTGACGTACGCCGGTGGGCAACATGGCTGCCATTCCTGCGCATGACCGACAACAGGGCGCTGCGCTGCTGCTCATGCTGCTGCTGCTCGTGCTGGGCGGCGTGGTCCTTTTCTCCCGCAACATCGGTGGCCAGCTGGCGTCGGCTTCGCAGGCACGGAGCAACGCGGCCATGCTCGCTGCCGCCAAGGAAGCCCTGCTCGGCTACGTTGTCACCCACGATGCGAGCCACCCCGGGAAATACGGCTTTTTGCCCTGCCCCGACCTCGACGCCACGGGCAGCACGGCCGAAGGCGAAGCTCATGAGACGAGTTGCGGCGCCCGGTATCGCAGCATGCTGGGCCGCTTTCCGTGGCGCACGGTCGGGCTCGATCCCGGCCGCGGCAAAGGCCGCGAATGCCTCTGCAGTATCCGGCACCTGGAAATCTGCCGGCGCCAATGAACCAGAGCTGTTGAACACCGACTCCAGCGGCCAGTTCCGCGTACTCGCCGGCGATGGCAGCACGCTGATCGCCGGCAGCACAGCCGGTGAGCGGCCGGTTGCAGTGATCATCGCACCGGGGCTGCCGATTGCCGGACAGACGCGCGCCACCGCCGCCAGCGGCGTCGAGCAGTGCGGCGGCAGCTTCGTGGCCAACCGCTATCTCGACAACGATTCCGCTTCGGGCATCGACAACAGCAATGTGAGCGCCGCGGCGGATGCCATCGACGACTTCATCAGCGCCGATCCCGGCGGCACTGTCGTCAATGACCAGATGATCTTCATCACGCGCAGCGAAATCGAGGCGCGCCTGATGCGTCGTGCCGATGTCAGGGCACAGCTCACCGCACTGACCAGTGCCGTGGCCAAATGCATCGCCGACTACGGCAAGCGCAATCCGGGCGGCGCTGCCGATCCACGCCTGCCGTGGCCTGCGCCTGTGGACCTGGTCGAGTACCGGACAACCGCACAGTACAACGACACGCCGGTCGGCGAGTTGAGCGGCCGCGTGGCCAATGTGGTTAACGACTCCAACAGCCAGACCGGCAATACCTCGACCGGTGTGCTGACGGCCTGCAACGCCGCGACGGTTCCGGAATGGACATCGACGATGGCAACGCTGTGGCAGCACTGGAAAGACCATCTGTTCTATGCCGTCGCGCGGGATTTCCGGCCGGACGCCACTCCGGTGACGAGTTGCACCACCTGCCTCCGCGTAAACGGCACGGGCGCATGGGCCGCCATCGTCATGTTCGCCGGCACCCGGCTCGGCGCCCTCAACCAGACCCGCGACGAGCCGCCGATGAATGCCGACACGCGCAGCAACATCGGCAACTACCTGGAAGGCAGAAACGCCACCAACCACCCGAATGCCGCCGGCAACGGCGACTATCAGTCGGCGGTTGCCGGCAATACCTTCAACGACATCCTGTTCTGTATAGACGCCACCCTGGGTGTGACGCCATGTTGAACTTCAGGCATTCCCGGTCCACCCTGCCGGAGCGCGAGCAGGGTTTCAGCCTGCTGGAACTGTCCATCGTGCTGCTGATCGTCGGCCTGCTGCTCGGCGGACTGATCATGCCGCTCGGTTCGCGCATGGATCAGCAACGCATCGAGTCCACCAACCGGCAGCTCGAACAGGTCCGCGAGGCGCTGATCGGTTATGCGCTGGCGAACGATGCCCTGCCGTGCCCGGCAACCCCGGCGAGCAGCGGACTGGCATCGGCAACCGCCACCGGCTGCACGCGCCAGCACGGCTTCGTGCCCGCGGCGACGCTGGGACTGCCCGGCTCACGCAACGCAGACCAGCTGCTGCTCGATGCCTGGGGCAATCCGCTGCGCTACTCGGTCAGCAACAGCGATGCAGACGGCGATGGCAACTGGGATTTCGTCCGTCCCGGCGAGATGCGCAACGTGACGCTCGCGAATCTGGCACCGAGCCTGGATGTCTGCACTACCGCAGCCGGCTCGTCGGCGACGGCCTGCGCCGGCAGCGCCACCACCATCACGGCCAATGCACCGGCCGTGCTCCTGTCGCTCGGCAAGGACTTCGCAACCCTGAGCTCGGCAGATGAACAGGAGAATGTCGGCACCAACCTCGGCGGCGGGCCATCCGGCCGCAGCTACCCGGTGGCCGGCGACGAGGTTTTCGTCAGCCGCAGCATCAGCACCGCCGGCGGCAGCGGCTTTGACGATCTTGTGACCTGGATCGCACCGGCCACGCTGTACGGCCAGATGGTAAGCGCCGGCCGGCTGCCCTGAGCCTGCGGAAATTAAGTGAAACTGTGACCGGTTTGACAGAAGCCCGCACGGCGCTCACGCAGAATCAGCCTCGAATTGATGAACCAACCCCGGAGCCACAGGCTTCGTTGCATACGCAGGAGTCGACCATGGTCAGGCAGTCCCGTCAGCAGGGTTTCACCCTGGTGGAGATCGCAATCGTTCTCGTCATCATCGGCCTGCTCATTGGCGGCGTGCTGAAGGGCCAGGAGATGATCACCAACGCCAAGGTGAGCAAGGTCGAGAATGACTACAAGGGCATCACTGCCGCGATTCTCGCCTACCAGGACCGCTACGGCGTACTGCCGGGCGATGACCCCTCGGCTTCGACCCGCTTCCCGGGAACCTGGAGCGCAGCGGACAACGGCAACGGCAACGGCGTCATCGCCGGCAACTGGAACAGCACGAACAATACCAACGAGTCGCGCCTGATCTGGAAACACCTGCGCGGCGCCGGCTTCCTGAAGGGTCCGGTAGACGCCACGGCAGCTTCATACCAGCAGCCGGCGCATGCATTCGGCGGCCTGGTCGGTTTCGAGCAGAACCTCTACAACCTGAGCGGGCATGTCATCGTGTTCGGCACCCTGCCCGGCAACGTCGTGCAGATACTCGAGGCGCGTGGCGATGACGGCAGCCCGAGCACTGGCTCCATACAGGGCAATGCCACGGCAACCACCTACACCCTGAACACCAACTACAATCTGGCTTACAGCTTCTAGCCGGATCGGCAAGGGATACGCGAAGGGCGGTGCAGAAATGCACCGCCCTTTTTCGTTGCGGCGAACCGGTCGTCGCGCTATGCGGCTTCGTCGGCCAGCACCACGATGGACTTGCCGAGGTTTGCGCCGCGCATGAGGCGGGCGAAGTGCGCGCCGGTCGCCTCGATGCCACTGGCACGATCTTCGCGGTAGCGGATCCGGCCGTCGGCAATCCGCGGCGCAACGAAATCGACGAACGCCGTGCGACGGCCCTCGAAATCCATGACCACCAGGCCCTTCATCACGGCACGCTTCACGATCGGCAGCGCGAGGTCCAGCGGCCTGGAGCGCGCAGGATCGTTGTAGCGCTCCATCAGGCCGCAGAGGATGACCGTGCCGTAGTTCTTCAGCACGGTGAAGGCATCGGCCAGCATCTGCCCGCCGACGTTGTCGTGATAGATGTCGGCGCCTGCGGGCAGGGCCGCCGCGAGCGTCTGGAGGAAGTCGGCGGTGCGGTAATTGACGCAGGCGCTGAAACCGAGCTCGCGCACAAAGGCACATTTCTCGTCGGAGCCGGCGATGCCGACCGCAACCGCCCCGCGCTGCATCGCGATCTGGCCGACCATCGAACCGACCGGCCCGAGCGCGGCTGAAACGAGCACGACCTGGCCGGGCTGCACGTCGGCGAGTTCCACCATGCTCGCCCAGGCTGTGAGACCCGGCATGCCCAGCACGCCGAGCCAGGTGGACAGTGGCGCACGGCTCCGCACCAGCACCTCGGTCTGCGCACCCGAGGACAGCGCGTACTCCTGCCAGCCACCGAAATGGCGCACGTAGTCGCCCTCGCGATATCCCGGATGGCGCGAACGCAGCACCTGGCCGACCGTCTCGGCCATCGGCATGTCGCCGGCACCGAGCGGCTGTTGCCGGGCCATGTGACGGCCGGCGATCGCCGAGCGCTGGTAGGGATCCAGCGAGAGATAGACATGCCGGATCAGCAATTCACCGGGCGCGGGCTCAGGCACGGGCACGGCCTGCACCCGGAAATCCTCCGCAACCGGCACGCCCGACAGCGGCCGCACAAGCACGACCTGATGATTCATCTGTTGCATGGCAGGCGGATCTTAACCCGGCACTGCGCCCGCACACCGGTCACTGCGGGTGATTTGCTGCCTGTCACACCCATCCCGCACGGGCTGGTTCCGCTACACTGGAACGCATGCGACTGAAGCGATAGTGCAGACAAAACAGCTCAGCAGCATTTCATCCCGGTTCATTTTCCCCGAGGAGCCCAGAGCATGGCCGTCATTCCGTTCGAGACAAAGATCGATTTCATGAATCCCCGGTGGAACCGGGACAGCTGGGCCCGCATCCAGGGCGACCTGGATTCCGAGAAGCAGCGCTTCAGCCACTGCAGCGGCGTGATTCTCGGCGTAAGGCCCGGCGAGGCGCTGAAACCCCTGCTCGGCTTCCAGACCTTTCTGGCCACGCGCCTCGTGCCCCTGCCCGACGGCAACATCCGCCGCCTGAACAAGGAAGTCATCTTCTATACCAATCTCACCCGGCTCAATCAGCCCGGCGACATCATCGAGGAGTACAAGAATCCGTACACCAATGAAACCGTCAAGGTCGTGCATGCCATCAACGACCCGTTCAACTACACGATCAGCGACACGCTGATCCTCGCGCCGGAGGATTTCCCGGGCGACCGCAGCAAGCTGCCGAAGATCCCGCTGATCTTCCCCTGGCAGAAGCTCA
>JAHDYN010000074.1:0-4538 GCA_023383735.1 Gammaproteobacteria bacterium
CCTACAGCCGGCCGGTCGCCCTGCCTCTGAAAGCCGAAGCCAGCGCCGCAGCGCTCAGTGGCACCATCGCGGATTTTGCCGCTGATGTGGCCAGCAGTCTGGCTGCCGTGCCGGTTGGGGAGCGCCCGTAGCTGACAGATTGCCAGCTACGGGCCTTTGGACAGGGGCCTGGTGCGGGACCGTGATCCCCGAAGGCCTTTACTTTCTGGCGTAGTTCGCCGCAGCGAAGTCCCAGTTGACCAGGTTGTCGAGGAAGACCTCGAGAAACTTCTGGCGGAGATTCTTGTAGGTCGGATAGTAGGCGTGTTCCCACACGTCGGCGGTGATGATCGGTTTTGCGCTGCCCTTGATCGGGGTATCGGCATTGGCCGTGGTGACGATCTTGAGTTTGCCATCTGCCAGCACCAGCCAGACCCAGCCTGAGCCGAACTGGGCCATGCCGGCGCTGATGAATTCCTTGCGGAAATTGTCGTGGCTGCCGAAGTCACGGTCGATGGCTGCGGCCAGTTCACCGGCCGGCTTGTCGCCACCCTTGGGCTTCATGCTGTGCCAGAAGAAGGTGTGGTTCCAGATCTGGGCGGCCTGGTTGAACACGCCGCCGACAGCGGTCTTGACCAGTGCTTCGAGGTTGGCATCGCTGGCGTCCGGCTGCAGCTCGTTGAGCTTGTTGACATAGGCAGCATGGTGCTTGCCGTGATGCAGCTGGAGGTTTTCGGTGGAGTAGTGGGGTTCGAGCGCATCGGCTGCATAGGGCAGCGCTGGCAGTGTAACTGGCATGGTCGTTCTCCTTGTTTGGTGTTGAACAGGGCCCGCAACGGGGCAAATCAGCTGCTGCGTTTAACCTTACCATGCCAGGCCACGCTGTACAGATCGTGCCGGCGGTCCTTGAGGTTGAGTACGGTGCCGGTCTGCCGCGCTTCGCGCAGCGCGCGCAGGCTCAGGTCGGCAAAGGCCACCATTTCCACGTTGGGCGTGGTGTCCGCAGCGACGCCATCTCGGGAGAACGGGAAGTCGCAGGGGGTCAGAATGCAGCTCTGCGCGTAATGGATATCGATGTTCTTGACGTTGGGCAGATTGCCGCAGCTGCCCGACATGACGACGTAGATCTGGTTTTCAACGGCGCGTGCCTGCGCGCAGTAGCGCACCCGGCAGTAGCTCTGCCGCTCGTCGGTCAGGAAGGGCACGAACAGGATGTTGATGCCCTGGTCGACCAGGTGGCGTGACAGCTCGGGAAACTCCGAGTCATAGCAGATCAGCACGCCGATCGGGCCGCAGTCGGTATCGATGAGGTTGAGTTCGTCACCTCCCTCGACGTTCCACCAGTAGCGCTCGTTGGGCGTTGGATGGATCTTTTCCTGCATCGCCAGCGTGCCGTCGCGGCGAAACACATGGCAGACATTGCGGATGCTGTCGCCGCGCAGTGCGGGCGTCGAGCCGCCGATGATGTTGATGTTGTAGCGTACCGCAAGCTCGCTGAACATCGAGACGATCGCCTCCTCGTAACGGGCGATGGTCGCGATGGACTCGTGCGGCTTTTGTTCCTCGCTTTCCAGTGACAGCAGCTGCAGGGTGAACAGCTCCGGGAACACGACGAAATCCGCGCCGTAGTCGCCGGTGACGTCCACGAAATACGTCACCATCTTCCTGAACTCGTCGAATGAGGTGATGCGCCGCTGCTTGTACTGCACGGTGGCCACGCGCACACGGTTGAGTGCCGCCCGCTGGACCGGCTTGGGCCGCTTTGCCGTTGCCGCAGGTGCCGGTGCGTATTGCGGGTTGTACCACACTAGCTGTACGGCGTTGCCGCCGGACTCGCGGTCCATCGGCAGGTAGTCGCGCAGCACCCTGACCGGCTCGAAGCCCATGCGGATCTGGAAGCCCAGCACCGGATCATTGATCTGCTTGTTGCGCACGGCCTCGACATAGGCATCCGGCCCGTCGAAACGGCGGGCATGGCGGGAATAGTTCGGGATGCGTCCGGCGATGACGATGCCCTTGAGCCGCTGAAACTCTGCCAGACGACGGCGTTCACGATAGAAGCGCTGTCCGATCCGGTAGCGCCGCATCTGCGGATCCACGCAGACCTCGTAGCCGTAGAGATACTCGCCGGTGGCATCGTGCGTGGAGCCATAGCCACCGCCGGTCACGGTGCGCCAGGTGTGCTCGCCGAGCGCGATCTTCTCCTTCAGGCGGATCGTCGCGCAGTAGCCGACGATGTCATCGCCGAGTTCCGCCACCCAGACGCCTTCCGGGAAGGCATTGATCTGGCCGCGCAACATCGCATCGGGGTAGGGTGGCATGCCGGGATACACGCGCTCGACCAGCCTGCTGATGGCCGGTACATCATCGAGATGCGCTTCGCGGACTTTCAGTCTTTGGGTGTCTTTTTCAGTGGAGGCCATCAGCTGTCACGCTCTTTCTGGAGTTTCAACACGAAGTCACGGTCCACCTCGGCAATCCCGCGCTCTTTCGCCTGTTTGATGATGCCCTTGAGCACCGTCTTGATGAAGGGCTTCGGCACCCCGGTCAGCTGGCGGCAGGCATCGCGGGTGAAGCTCACATCGGGGTCGAGGCGGTTTGCCTCGTACATGATCGCTTCCTCCTTCGGACCCTTGTCGGTCGGTGTCGGCAGCCAGAAGGGCTTCTTGTGCTCGGCAAACCAGAACTTGCTCCCGTCCCGGAAGCCATAGGTGATGGGCATGTGCGGCATCTGCTGCGTGCCTTCCTCGATATTGGTGGCCCAGGTCTGCTTGAGGAGGATATTGTCGATACGCAACACGAAATACTCCGGCGTCCTGCCGTTGTCGCGAATCGGCTGCGCCGAATCCCAGGTGCATTCGAAGACCTGGAAAGCCTCCTTGAGGATCTTCGGAAAACGCTTGCCGTCGGACTGGCGGCCCGGCGTCGGGCTGTCGATCAGCGTGTAGGGGCTGTCGCGCATTTTTTCCACGGTGTCCTGGCCCGGGTAGCCGAGGCTGACGATCTTCTTCAGCGTGCGGCGATCGAATTCGACGAAGTTCATCGCACAGACGCCACCGCGCTTGATGTGCCGGTCGGTGTTGGAGTTCTGCCGGCTGCACACCAGAAACGAACGCCCGCCGATCACCTCGAAGGGAAAGCTGAGCTGGTACGGTCCGATGTTTGTCTCACCCTGTTCATTGACCGTGGTGATGAGGGCAAAGGAGGAGGGCCAGTAGGCACTGGCCTGGTACCAGTTGTCACGCATCGGGCTGACGACAAAGGGCTCATCGACGGTGCGCGGATGGCGCCGGAATAGATCTGAAAGTTTCAAGCGGGGTGTTCCAGTGTGTTCAGCGGCCGGTTGCCCGGCGGAGTGCCGAGCGGAGACGGGTCTTTGTTGACTCATGGTGGTAAATGACGACCACCCGGTGCTGCCGGCGCTCGCCGAGGGTTGAACCGGCCGGCACCGAATGCAGGCGGGCCGCGGAGATCGGGATGAGCTGTGCCGGTTTGGCGCCGAGCAGGACCAGCAAGTCGCTGACGGCAGCAACCCGAGCGCGTGCCAGGGCCCGGGCTGCCCGGGTCCAGCCGCGGTCGTTGGCATGTCCGACCACTGTCACGCATTCGCGGCGATGCCGGGCCAGCCATCGGGCGCACTGATACATGTGCTTGAGGCTCTCGGGCCCCGGTGTCGGGCTGCCGCGCACGAATTCGACCACCACCGGGAAGTCCACCGGCCCGGATCCATCCGGCGGGTTTCCGCCGTTCGTGCCCTTCTTGTTTCGTGCCGGGCGCAGGGAGCCGTTGCGCCCCACGACCTTCAGCGGCGGGCTTTTGCCTGGCCGCTTGCTGCCCGATTTTTTTGCCACGTCCCGATCCCTGATTGATCCGATCTCTACAGCTAATCAGAGCCCGTAGCGCCGTGCAAGCAGAACCGACAGCGTGACCAGCATGATCCCGACCAGTGGCAATCCGGCGCGCAGGAAATCCCCGAACTTGTAGCCGGCGGCATTCATCACCAGCAGGTTGGTCTGGTAGGCCATCGGCGTGGCGAAGCTCAGGTTGGCACCGAACAGGATCGCGAGCACGAAAGGCTCGAGCGGCGAGCCGAGCTGCGCTGCCGTGGCGACGGCAATGGGCGTGCCGACGGCCGCTGCCGCGCTGTTCGAGACGAAGTTGGTGAGAATGGCGGAGAAGGCCATGAAGATGGCGAGCTGCACCGACGGCGTTGCCCGCTCGACCATGAAGGAAACACCGGCGGCTATCCAGTCTGCGGCGCCAGTGCTGACCAGCGTGGAACCGAGCGCAATACTCGATGCAACCAGCAGCACCACTGCCGGACTCAAGGCCTGGCCGAGGCCCTCCAGCTTGACGCACTGTGTCACCAGCATGGCGATGACACCAAAAAATGCAGCGACATGAATGGGAAGGATCTTGGTCGCTGCAGCGAGGATGACCAGCAACATGATCAGCAGCGCACGCCAGGCCAGCGGCGAGCGCGGCAACTGGAGGCTGCTGTCGAGCATCAGCAGATGTGGTTCCGCCTTGAGCGCCTCGATTCGCTTGTTCGCGCCCTG
>JAHDYN010000074.1:4548-7704 GCA_023383735.1 Gammaproteobacteria bacterium
TCAGCGATGGGCCGGCCATCACGCAGGATCTGTTCGGTGCTGCGCATCATGCCGACCACCACGACGTTGAACTGTTCCGAGAACCCGGCACCCGACAGGGTGCGCCCGACAAGACCGGAATCCGAGCCGATGACGGCTTCAGCGAGGCTGACGTCACTGTCGGGTGTGTCGATACCGGCAAAGCGTCCTTCACCATACCGGTCGAACAGGTCAACGCGCAGGACTGCGGCGATCTCCCGCAATCCGTTTGGCGTGTCGCGCAGGATCAGGACATCACCTGCTTCGATCTGCCCGATCGTGTTCCTGTCGACCGGGCTGCGTCCGCGGATGATTTCTATGAGTGGCAGCGGCTTGCCGAGCAGCTTGGTGAGATCCTCGATCTGGCGTCCGACCAGGCGTTCATGTTCGGCGCTGACCACGATGCGCGCCTCGAACTGCCGTCGCAGCAGTTTGGTTTCACCGGTCTTTCCGGGCAGCAGGTGTGGTGCGATCAGCCAGAGGTACGGCAGTGCGACCAGCAGCGCGATGGCCGTGATCGAGGTGAAGTCGAACAGGCCCATCGGCTTCATGCCCAGGTCCGTGGCGATCGACAGCACCAGCAGGTTTGTCGAGGTGCCGATGCTGGTCAGCATGCCGCCGGTCAGGATCGCGAAGTTCACCGGCATGAGGGTCTTGGATGCCGGATAACCGGTGCGCTCGGCCAGGCTCAGCAGCATCGGCAGCATGAGCACCAGCACCGGCGTGTCGTTGATGAAGCCGCTCGCAATTGCGGCCAGAACCAGCGTCAGCAGCAGGCCCAGCCAGCGATTCAGTGCCCAGATCTTTGCCAGCACGCGGACGACCGGTTCGAGCGCGCCGGTCATGGTCAGCCCGCGGCCGAGGACCATCAGCGAGCAGATTGCCACCAGCGCCGGGTGGCCGAAGGACTGCAGTACAACCGTTTCGGTGATCCGGGCCTGCGACGTCACGTATGGAAAGACATAGAAGATCGACAGCAGCGCGGCGAGCAGCAGCAGCGATACCAGTTCCATGCGGATCCAGCGGCGCGTGTACAGGTAGAACACCAGGATCGTGACGATCAGTACGGCGACGGCATGCGCGTTTGGCAAGATCAGACCCCTGTTGTTGCCCGGGTCATGGTGCCAGAAATCCGCCGGCTGCGTCAGTCGGTACTTCGGGCGCGCCCCCGGTACGGGTACACTGGACATGGCGAGTGCGGAAGACCATCCATATGTCGACGACCTGATGTGAGGTGCCCGATTTGAATCTGCGGGAGTTCATCGGCCTGTCATGGCGGCAGCGTCGCAAGTTCGTGCATGACCTCTACTACAGTGCAAGCCCGGCGGGTATCCGTTTTCAGGGCTTCATCCTGATGCTGGATATCATCCTCATCTCCTTCTTCATGGTCTCGCCGTTCCTTGAACACGGCACCATGTTTCTCGTCATCGACTACTGCATCGCGGCCGGTCTGGCGATCGACCTCGCAGCGCGGGGCTGGAGCTACGGCAACCTGCGTCGCTGGCTCCGCCGGCCGCTGGTGTGGGCGGATTTCGCCGTGCTGATCTCGCTGGTGATTCCGGTATACGCGGCCAATCTCGGTTTTCTGCGCATACTGCGTGCCTATTCCCTGATCCATGGCGAGACTTTCTGGCGCGTGATCGGTGGTGGCCGATGGGCGGATACGCAGGTTGCCGAATCGACCAAGGCCGTTGCGAACCTGTTCGTGTTCATCTTCGTGATGAGCAGCCTGGTGCATGCGGGATTTGCTGCCCGCGTGCCGACGATCCGGTCTTTCATGGATTCGCTGTACTTCACGGTGACCACGCTGACCACGACCGGCTACGGCGATATCGTCCTGCCGGGCTTCGGCGGCCGCCTGCTGTCGATCATCATCATGATCGGCGGCGTGTCACTGTTCTTCCGCCTCGTGCAGGTCACGATTCGTACGCCGAAGGTGCGTTTCGACTGCCAGGGCTGCGGGCTGCAGCGTCATGATTCCGATGCCGTGCACTGCAAGGCATGTGGCACGGCACTGAGAATTCACCATGACAATGACTAGCCGGGCTGCAATTCTCCTGGTGATGGTCATGCTGGCCGCCACCGACGGCCGCACGCAGGGCTTTGACCCCGGCAAGGTGGACTGGGCAGCCCTCAGCAAGATCCCGATGAAGGATCTCTTCATCAGGAAGTTCAATGAGCAGTGCGGGTCGTGCCATGGCGAAGACCTGCGTGGCACGCCACTTGGCAAGCCGCTGGTCGGCGTGGAACTGCTGCGCGGCGACTCGGTGAAGGAGATCGCGCTGAGCATCGCCAGCGGCGCCCCCGACAAGGGTATGCCGGCCTGGTCGGAGACGCTCGACGAGAAGCAGATCTGGAGCCTTGCGCTGTATGTGGCCGAGCAGCGCCAGGGCACGACAATCCTCGACAAGCGCGACGCCATTCCACTGGCGATTCCCGCGGCCCCGGTGGTCACGGAAAAGCACCGCTTCCGCATCGAAACCGTGGCCGAGGGCCTGGACCCGATGCCGTTCTCGATCGCGCTGCTGCCGGACGGCCGCATCCTGCTGGCCGAACGCATGCGCGGTCTCTTCATCATCGACACGGACGGCAGGAAGTCCGCGCACATCCGCGGCACGCCACCGGTTTACGCTGATTCCAGCGTGTTTCTCGGCCAGGTCATGGGTCTTGGCTGGCTGCTGGATGTCGCCCTGCATCCGCAATACGACAAGAACGGCTGGATCTACCTCCACCATACCGACCGCTGCACCGACTGCAATGCGCTGAGCCGCAAGACCGGACGCCCGGTATCGATGAACCGCATCGTCCGTGGCCGCATCCGGGACGGCGAGTGGGTGGACCAGCAGATCATCTGGCAGGCAGACAAGGAGACCTATACCGACACCTCGGATCTCACGGCCGGCGGCCGCCTCGCCTTCGATGACCGGCACAACCTGTATTTCACCGTCGGCATGAAGGCGCCGCTCGAGTTCATGGGCATCCAGGATCTCGACCTGCCCTACGGCAAGGTGCACCGCGTGCAGGATGATGGCGGCATCCCGGCCGACAATCCCTTCGTCAATACGCCCGGTGCACTGAAGTCCATCTGGACCTACGGGCATCGCAGTACCCAGGGACTGGAGTGGAATCCGTGGACGC
>JAHDYN010000075.1 GCA_023383735.1 Gammaproteobacteria bacterium
TATTCATCGACGAGAAGCAGCTCGACAACCTCGACCAGATGATGGGCGACAAGGGCTATCTCGAAGGCCAGGCGATGTTCACCACCTTCAACATGCTGCGCGCGAATGACCTGATCTGGTCCTTCTATGTGAACAACTACCTGCTCGGCAGGGAGTCCAAGCCTTTCGATCTGCTGCACTGGAATGCCGACGCCACGCGCATGCCGCGCAAGATGCATCTTTTCTACCTGCGGCAGATGTACCTGCACAACAACCTCGTCAAGCCGGGTGCCATCGAGCTGGCCGGTGTGCCGATCGATCTCACCAAGGTGACGGTGCCGGTCTATCTCGAGGCCTGCCGCGAAGACCATATCGCGCCGTTTCGTTCCGTCTTCAAGGCGCGGCACAATTTTTCGGGGCCGGTGCGTTTCCTGCTCGCGGGTTCCGGCCATATCGCCGGCGTCATCAATCCGCCGGATGCGAACAAGTACCAGTACTGGCGCAACGACGACGAGCCCTGGGAAGTGGACGCCTGGCTCAAGGGTGCCACCGAGCACCCGGGCTCGTGGTGGCCCGACTGGGAGGCATGGCTCGCACAACAGTCCGGCGAGATGGTGCCTGCCCGCACGCCGGGCGACGGCAAGCTCAGCGTCATCGAAGACGCCCCCGGCTCCTTCGTCAAGGTCCGCTCCACCTAAAAGGTGTCAGATTTATTTTCCGGCCGAGGCTGGCCACGGCTTTCGCTCGAGATCTGATCCACAATGCCGGTCGAATGGCATTTCGACGACTGGCAGGATCGAGCGATGAACCGCATCAACCCGAACAAGCTTCAACACAGCAAATGGACGGCGGTAGAGCCCTGCAATCGGGAAAAGCACTTTCTCGTAACCGCGGTCAATCGCGATCTGGCCGGCTGCGTACAAAGCTGCGTTCTCGAGGCTGTCCACAGTCGGCGCGAAACCGGCATCGACTGGCGCGAACTGCAGAACGATGCGCGGTGGCACATTGGCTGGCGCTGAGCCATACCCTTTGCATGACCGGCGAAAAGACAGGGGTCCAGGCGTGCTGGTGGTGAGGCCGGCTTTCGGAATGCTGCTGCTGGCCCTGCTCATGAGCGGCTGCAGTCCGCTGCGCGTCATCAGTTCGGTGAGCCCAATGGGTCCCGGTGAGGCTCACCGCGACATTCCCTTTGGTGCGCACGGGTTGACGCTCGACCTGTACAAGCCCGATACCAACACGACCGACGCGGCTCTGCGACCAGTCATCATGTTCATCCATGGTGGCGGCTGGCAGAGTGGTACCAAGGAAGAGTACAGGTTCGTTGCCTCCACGCTCATGCGACAGGGTTATGTGGTCGTGATTCCAAACTACCGGTTGTTCCCTGATGTGAGGTTTCCGGAATTCGTCAATGATGCAGCTGATGCGTTGCGCTGGACCTTCGACAACATCGGGCAGTATGGCGGCGATGCGTCGAATGTTTTCGTGATGGGGCATTCTGCCGGTGGCGAGATTGCGGCGCTCCTGCATTATGACGACAGCTATCTGCAGGTTGCAGGCACGCAGCAACGACCCTGTGGCTTTATCGGCTTGTCCGGCCCCTATGACTTCCTGCCGCTGGTCGGTGGGCCGCTCGAGGAGATATTTCCGATGGCAACGCGCGCATCAAGCCAGCCGATAAATTTCGTGACCGGCGATGAAGGTCCTGCCTTGCTCATTCATGGCTATCTCGACAACACGGTCAAGCCACGGAATTCCGCCAAGCTTGCCGAACTGGTTGCTGCAGCCGGCGGCCAGGCACAGCTGATCATCGTGCCAAAGCGGCAACATGCCAGCATTGTCCTGGCGTTGGCGCGTCCGCTGAGCTGGCTTGCGCCGGTTGCCGGTGATGTGAATGCGTTTATCCGGACACACGGCTGTTCTGCGGGGTGACCCGCCATGGTTGATTGCGTCGTCGTCGGCGCTGGTGTCATCGGCCTCGCGGCAGGCCGTGCCCTTGCCCTCGGCGGCCTGGAAGTCATCGTCATCGAGGCGGCCGGCGCCATCGGCACGGAGACGAGCAGTCGCAATTCCGAAGTCATCCATGCGGGCATCTACTACCCGCCCGGGAGCCTGAAAGCACGGCTCTGCGTGGCCGGCCGCGAGCTGCTGTACCGCTACTGCGCCGAGAAGGGCATCAACCATGCCCGCACCGGCAAACTCATCGTGGCGACCCGTGACACCGAGGTCCCCGTGCTGGACCGCTATCTGGCACAGGCCCGCCGCAACGGCGTCACCGATCTGGCCAGGTTCGGTCCGGCTGACGTCGCCAGACTCGAACCTGCCGTGCATTGCGTGCAGGCGCTCCATTCACCATCGACCGGCATCATCGACAGCCGGGCCTTCATGCTCGCCTTGCAGGGAGACCTGGAGGCCCATCGAGGCACGGTGGTGCTCAACACGCGGGTGAGTCGCGTGGTTCGCCGAAAGGAACTGTTCGAGATCGAGGTGGCGGGTACGCCGACGATTCGCTGCGCAAGGCTGGTCAATGCCGCCGGCCTGCATGCGCAGGATCTCGCCCGCAACATCGATGGGCTGCCGCAGGCGACGATTCCACCCTTGCATCTGGCGCGTGGTCAGTACTACAGCCTGACGGGCAAATCACCCTTCGGCCGCCTCGTGTATCCGGTCGCGGGGCCCGCAGACCTGGGCGTTCATGTCACGCTCGATCTGGCAGGCGCAGCGCGCTTTGGTCCCGACCTGCAGTGGATCCCTTCAATCGATTACGGTTTCGACGCAGACAGGCTGGCGACCTTCACCGCCGCGATCCGTCGCTATCACCCCGGTCTCGATGAATCCCTGCTGCAACCGGGCCATACAGGCATCCGGCCGAAACTTGCCGGGCCTGGCGAGGCGGCAGCCGACTTTGTCATACAGGGAGAGGCAGAGCACGGCGTGCCCGGACTGGTCAATCTCTACGGCATCGAGTCGCCGGGCCTCACCGCGTCGCTGGCGATGGCGGAGCAGGTCAGGGTGCTTCTCGATCGCCGCTGAAGCCGCTCCTACCGGTCCACATCGTGCCCGCTGATCACGTCGCGCAGTCTGGGCGGCGCATGGCCTGCGCCCATCTGCCCGGAGTCGAGGCGCGCCATGTACTCGTGGTAGGCGCGCATCGCGCGGTGGCCCACAAACCACATCACCGGAATATTGACGAACAGCATGAGGCCGGTACCGAGGCCGCTCAGGTTGTCGAGCTGCGCATCGGATTTCAGGAAGCCGAGCGTCGCGACGATGGCAAGGCTGCAGTACAGGTACTTGAAGGGCGCGACCCAGCGTTCGCCGGCCAGATACACGACGCCCTGCTCGGCGTAGTAGCTGTAGGAAATCATCGTCGAGATCGCAAACAGCCAGACGGCCAGGGTCACGACCCAGCGGCCGAGCCCGGGCAGGACCGAATCGAATGCACGCGCCGTCAGGGCCGCACCGACGTAACTGACGTAGATCCCCCGATCGAGCAGCTCAGGCTCCTGCGCGCTCTGCAGTACGCCCCACTGAATGGCCGGCGTGCCGGAAGCCCCGATCGCCACGTTGCCGGCGAGCCGGTGCAGGTCGTTGCCGCTCTGCTCGTTTGCCGCGCTTCGCACGATCACGAACACGCGCTCGCCGCCCGACCATGCGCTGCCGGTACGGGCTGGGGCATCGGTCTCGGGCAGCGTCCACTCGCCCGGTGCAGTGGCCACCGCGCGCATTTCGTCGGGCAGGACCGCTTCGGCGGGACGGTTCCAGGTGCCGGTCACGATGATGACGAGGGCGGTCATGGTGCAGGTCACGATGGTATCGATGAAGGGTTCCAGGCCGGCAACCACCGATTCGCGGACCGGTTCGCTGGTCTTGGCTGCCGAATGCGCGATCGGCGATGTGCCCTGGCCGGCTTCGTTGGAGAAGATCGCGCGCTTCATGCCGTACAGGAAGGCATAGCCCATGGTGCCGCCGATGAAGGCGCCGCTGGCTTCGGTTGCCGAAAAGGCCGAGCGGAAGATCAGTCCGAACATGGCGGGAATGTCGCCCGCATGCAGGACGAGCACATAGATCGCGGCCGCGAAATAGATGGTGATCATGAACGGCACAAGCGCAGCGGCCACCCGCCCGATCCGGTGAATGCCACCGAGAATCACCAGGCCGACGATGATGGCCAGCACGATGCCTGCAACGATGTCGGGCACACCGAAGTAAAGCTCGGTCAGGTTGCCGACGTTCCAGGCCTGGAACATGTTGCCGCCGGTCACCGTGGTGACCAGCAGGGTGATGCAGAACAGGCTGCCGACCAGTCTGCCGAGCTTCTGCCGCCAGGCCGGGCCATCGCCCAGCACCTTGCTGACGACCCACATCGTGCCGCCGTGCGGGTTGTCGGGATCGCTGGTATTCCGGTAGAGCATCGCCAGCGTGACTTCGGTGGTCTTGAGCGCCATGCCGAAGAAACCCACCACCCACATCCAGAACACCGCGCCCGGTCCACCCAGGCTGATGGCCAGCGCCACGCCGCCGATATTGCCGAGCCCGACCGTGGCCGACAGCGCCGCGGACAGCGCCTGGAAGTGATTGATCGCGCCGGGGTCTGCCGGGTTGTCGTAGCGGCCGCGCAGGACGTGCAGGCCGTGGGTCAGCGAACGAAACTGGCTGAAGCGCGTCCACAGCGTGAAGACGATCCCCGTGCCGAGCACGAGGAACAGGACCGCGTTGTGCCAGAGGATGGCGTTGGCGGCCTCGAGGAAGCTGTTGAAGCTGTTCAACTCAGCGCTCTACGATCGCGGTGACGCCCATGCCCCCGGCCGTGCACACCGAGATCAGGCCGCGGCCGCTGCCGCGGATTTCGAGTTCGCGGGCCAGCGTGCCGAGAATCCGTGCACCGGTTGCGGCAAAGGGATGGCCGATGGCAATGCTGCCGCCACGGCTGTTCAGGCGTGTACGGTCGATGGCGCCCAGCGGCTGGCTGCGGCCCAGCCTGTCGCGGCAGAATTCCGGCGACTCCCAGGCCCTGAGGGTTGCCAGCGTCTGGGCGGCAAAGGCTTCGTGGATTTCGTAGAGATCGAAGTCGGCGAGACCGAGGCCGGCATCGCCGAGCATCGCCGACACCGCGTAGGCGGGCGCGAGCAGCAGGCCTTCCTTCCCGACAAAATCGACGGCCGCTGCCTTGCCATAGCGGAGCCAGGCCTGGACGGGCAGGTTGCGGGCTCTTGCCCAGTCTTCCGAGGCGAGCAGCACCGCCGCCGCACCATCGGTGAGCGGTGTGCTGTTGCCGGCAGTCATCGTGCCGCCTGGTCCACGATCGAAGGCGGGCTTGAGTTTGCCCAGTCGCTCCAGCGAGGAGTCGCGACGGATGTTGTTGTCTTCGGTGGCGCCCTGCCACGGGGTGACGAGATCCTTGTAGAAGCCCTCGTCCCAGGCTCGCGCCGCCTTCTGGTGGCTTTCGAGAGCCAGCTGGTCCTGGTCGCCACGCGAGATGCCCCACTGCTTTGCCGTGAGCTCGGTGCTCTGGCCCATGCTGAGCCCGGTGCGCGGCTCGACGACACCCGGCGTTTCGGGCTTGAACATGCGCGGCCTCAATCCCAGCCACGGACGCAGGCGCTCGCCGGCCGACCGGCCGCGCGCGCTGCCGAGCAGGATCTCCCGGTAGTCGTCCGGATAGACCACCGGGATGTCGCTGATGGAGTCGGTGCCGGCCGCGATGCCGCTGTCGATCTGGCCCAGCGCGATCTTGTTGCCGAGCTGGATGGCAGCTTCGAGGCTGGTGCCGCAGGCACGCGTCAGGTCATAGGCGGGTGTTTCCGGTGCCAGCGTCGTGCCGAGCACGCATTCACGCGCGAGATTCCAGTCGCGCGAATGCTTCATGACCGCGCCGAGCGCCACATCGCCGAGGCGCTGTCCGCCGAGTCCGCAGGCATCGACCAGGCTCTGCAGGGCGGCGGTCATCATGTCCTGGTTGGATCGATGCGTGTATGCCGTATTGGCCCGGCAGAAGGGGATCCGCCTGCTGTTGAGGATCGCGACTCGCCGTGGTTCCTGATAGAGCATGGTCCCGGGTCTCCTGATTACTGACCGAAAGTCGTGCCCGCGGATTCGAGGTATGCAGCCTCTTCCGGCGTATCCGGCCGGCCGAGAATCCGGTTGCGATGCGGGAACCGGCCATGTGCTGCGATGATGTCGTGGTGCAGTTCCGCGAACTGCGCAAAGGTGGCGAAGGTGGCCTTGAGGGTTTCCGATACGCCGGCGAGCATGCCCTCGTAGATCTTCACCGAGCGTTCCTGGATCCTGAGCGACTCGGCATGTTGCAGCGGCATGAAGTAGAAAGCCTGCTGCAGCGGCGTCAGCTTCTTGTATGCGCCGGTTGCGGCACCCTCCACGCAGAGCTTCACGGCCTGGGCATCGCGTGAAAAAGCCTTCGGCGTGCCGCGATGGATGTTCCGGCGAAACTGGTCGAGCAGCAGGATCAGCGCGAGCCGGCCTTCGGGCTCTTCCGCCCAGCCGGTCAGCGCGCCTTTTGCGGCCCGGTCCACCAGGGCGCCGAATTCCTGCCGGATCTGCGCATCGACGGCAGGATCGGCCGTGAACCAGCGGTCCATGCGGCTGTCGATGGTTGGCTGGTCCATGGCGCCGCCGCTGAACCAGAAGTCGAGTACGCGGCGGATGTCCGGGTCGTTCATCGTCCGGAGTATAGACCGGGTGGCTCGCGACTACTGCAGACCGAGTTTCTGTTCGACCAGCTGATCGCCGATCGTGAAGACAGCGTCCTTGTACTTCGGCGGGCCCATTTTGGGCCGCTGGTTGTTGGACAGCGCCGCCGGTTCCTTGGGAATGCCGATGAAGTTGCGCTTGAGTTCCGTGTCGTCATCCACGTCCTGGAAAACCGACAGCGCGTACTCGCCGGGCGGCAGCAGCAGTTCGAGAACCACGCTGTCGCCGGCCCGGTTGCCTGCGACCTTCACGCTCTTGAAGGTGCGATACCGGTCGCTGAGCCAGTCGTCGGCGTTGTCGTACACGCGGACGATGACCTGGCCCTTGTCGCTCTGGACGTTGGTGGCGATCACGCGCAGGTTCGCCGTTTCGGCGGCAGATACCGCTGCGCTGAAGAGCAATCCGGCAAGCAGCATTGATTTCATGAGTGCATCAGCCCGTGTTGCAGAGATCTGTGACGGATATTAGGCGAGTCCGGGGTCGCTGTCGTCCCGGATGCCGATCAGCTGACGCGCCCGCATCGCCGTCCCGAGCACTGCGGGCAGGTCGCTGCCCAGCACCGTGAAGTGGCCCATCTTGCGGCCCTGCCGGGGCTCGTTCTTGCCATAGAGATGCAGGCGCAGTTCCGGTATCGCCAGCAAGGCAGGCCAGTCTGGCTCGCGCTGCCGGTCCGCATCAAACCACAGGTCGCCGAGCAGGTTGACCATCACGGCTGCACTGCGTGCCGACGGATCGGCAGGTGGCAGGCCGCAGAGCGTGCGCACCTGCTGGGCAAACTGGCTGATGTCACAGGCATCGAGCGTGTAATGGCCGCTGTTGTGGGGGCGGGGAGCCATCTCGTTCACGCAGAGCTTGCCGCGGCTGACGAAGAACTCGACTGCCAGGGTGCCGACGTAGCCCAGCGCGCCGGCGATCTGCAGCGCGTACCGTC
>JAHDYN010000076.1 GCA_023383735.1 Gammaproteobacteria bacterium
CGGGATGACCCGCGCATTCGGCATGATGCCGGCCATGGTGCTGGTCGGCATCAGGAACAGGCGATCACCGGAGAAGCCGACCACTTCGGCCTCGACCGAACTGCCGCCATTGCCCTGGATCTGGCAGCGGCTGCCGAGCGCAGCTTCACAGCCGACTGCTTCAAGCGTGAGGCCGGCGACGCGGGCGAGTTTGCCCTCCACGACGACCCCGGGTTCATGCGCACCATTGCGCTGCCAGGCCAGCCGGCGTGACCAGCGGTCACCGCGCTCGGCGGCCAGGCGTACTGCCGGGTGATTAGCCAGCATGTGCACGTTCATCCTCCAGCAGCGCGGCTATGACGCGCGCCAGCCGCGTTTCAAGCCGTGCGTCGATGGTCGAACGCGCCGAAGTGATCAGGCAGCCGCCGCGCTCCGTCAACGGGTCGGCTTCGATCCGCCATGCGCGGTCGGCGGCGTTCTCGGTCAGGCAGCTGCGCACCACTTCGGCGTCATCCGGATGCAGCCGGACGGTGATGTCACCGGCAGCCAGCGGCAGGGCGGCCAGGCCCTCGCGGATCACGCCGATGATGTGTTTCGGATCGATGTGCACTTCCCGCCGGATCAGTTGCCGGACAACGGCCTGCACCAATGCCAGCAGCTCTTCTTCGACGCGGTGATCGAGGTCCTCCAGAGGTCGGGCGAGTGCGTCTAGCACCCGTTCGACGGCGGTGATCCGCGCGGCCAGTTCGCGCGTTCCGGCCTCGATACCCGCCGCCCGGCCCTCTTCAAGACCCTGCTGCCAGGCACGTTGCTGGAGCGCATTCAGGTCGCCGTCGCCGTTGCGGCGCGCGCCGTCGCTGCCACCTGCCGATGACACGTCGGGCGCCTTCCAGGCAACGTGCGTTGCCGCTGCGGCGTTGCGGATCAGCCTAGACAAAATCCTCTCCGCCGCCGCCGAGCGTGATCGTGCCCTCGTCGGCCAGGCGCCGCGCCACCATGACGATCTCCTTCTGGGCAGCCTCGACCTCGGCAAGCCGTACCGGCCCCTTGGCATCGAGGTCGGACCGGAGCATCTCTCCTGCGCGCTTCGACATGTTGCCGAAGATCTTGTCCTGCAGCGGCTGGTCGGCACCTTTCAGGGCGATGACCAGGATGTCGGACGTGACCTCGCGAACCAGGGCCTGAATGCCGCGATCATCGATATCGATCAGGTTGTCGAAGACGAACATGTTGTCCTGGATTTCCTGGCAGAGAACGGCGTTGTTCTCGTTCAGCGTTTCGATGATCTGCTTCTCGATTTCCTTGCCGACGCCGTTGAGGATCCCCGCAGCACTGCGTACGCCGCCGATCGGCATGACCTTCGAGATCGGCACATGCGAGAATTTCTGCTGCATGATTTCGTCGAGTTCCTCGATCGTGTTCTGGGGGATCTCCGCCATGCGCGCGATGCGGGCCAGGATGTCGGTGGCCAGGCGGACCGGCAGCAGGTTGATGACCTCGGAGGCCTTCTTGGCATCCATGCCGGCCAGCACCACTGCAATCACCTGGGGGTGCTCGCGGCCGATGAACTCGGCGATCTCCTTCGCCTCCAGCAGCTGCAGGGAGTCCAGGCCCCGGGGGGTTTCCTCGACGATGCGATCGAGCACCTTCGTGGCTTTTTCCTCGCCGAGGGAACTCGTCAGCAGGCGTTTCAGGGAGGCCGTGGAGCGGGACGCGAACTGGCCCTCGCCCTCGACGTTCTCGGTGAAATGCGTGAGCACATGATCGGCCTGGTCCCGGCTCACCTTGCGGAGCGAGGCCATGGCCTTGCCGAGCCGCTGGACTTCACCCACCGGCATGTGGCGCATGATTTCGGCAGCTTCCTTCTCGCTGAGCGACATCAGGAAGATCGCAGCGCGCTCACTGCCGGAGAGATCCTGCTGTTTTTCAGCCATCTGACTGCACCCATGCCCTGACTATCTGTGCGACGCGTTCGGGATTCTTGTCGGCCAGCTGTCGCGCGACGCTGACCTTGTCGTCGTAGCTCAACGGTGCACGGACGTCTGCCGCGTAGTTGCCGCCAGGTCCGGCCAGTGCCGCCTGGCCGCCGGAGGCCGCCGGTGCGCCGGCCGCCAGTGCGCGCAGCAGCGGCTTCACCAGCACCACTGCCACGACGAGTACCAGTATCGCGGCGAGAGCCTGTTTGCCGTAGGACTGCACGGCCGGGTTCTGCAGGAAGCCCGGTTCTTCCACCTCGGCGGCAGTGTCCGCGGCCTGATAGAAAGCCATGCTGCTCACGCTGACGGTGTCGCCCCGCTTTTCGTCATAGCCAACCGCATCGCGCACCAGCCTGGTCAGCGCTTCAAGTTCCTGCTCGTCGAGCTTCTCGGAGCTGACGTTGCCTTCCTCGTCGGTAACGGTCTTTTCGGCCACCAGTACGGCGACAGACAGCCGCTGTATGCCGCCAAATGGCTGCTTGATGTGACTGAGCGTGCGATCCATTTCGAAGTTGCGCGTACGCCGGATGGATTCGTTGTCGGGCTGCGCCGGAGCGGCGGCCGCTGCCTGCGCGTTGGCCGCATCGGCCGGCACGGCAGGATTCGCCGCCACAGTCGCTGCCGGAACGGGTGCCGGGGGCTGATTGCTGAGTGCGCCGGGTATCCCGCCAAGCAGGCCGGCGCCCCGTGCGCGCTCTTCAGCGACCTGTTCGCTGCGCACGACGGTTTCGGGGTCGTAGAGTTCCTGGGTCTCCTCACGCTGGGTGAAATCCACATCGGCGGTTACCGTCGTGCGTACGCGACCAGCACCAAGCATCGGAATGAGCAGATTCTCGACGCGCTTGACGTAGCTTTCCTCGATGCGGTGCACGTAGTCCAGCTGGCGTGTGCTCAGTCCCAGCTCCGTGCCGTCTTCCGGTGAATTCAGCAGCCGCCCGGTCTGGTCGACGACCGTGACCTTGCCGGCTTCCAGTTCCGGGATGCTCGAGGCGACCAGATGAACGATGGCGGAAACCTGTGCGTCGGTGACGCTGCGGCCGCCATAGAGCTGCAACAGCACCGAAGCGCCGGGCGCCTGCTTCTTGCCCAGGAATACCGTGGATTTCGGCACGGCCAGATGCACGCGTGCGGACTGGACGGGCTGCAGGCTGCTGATCGTGCGCGCCAGCTCCGTTTCCAGCGCATGCTGGTAACGGGCATTCTCCATGAACTGGCTGGTGGAGAAGCTGCTGCCGCCTTCCATGATTTCCAGGCCGAACCCCGAGCTCTTTGGCAGGCCCTGTTCGGCCAGCTTGAGTCTTGCGGCATGAACCTGCTCGCCCGGCACGGTTACGGCGCCGCTGCGGTTGTCGAGCTTGTAGGGAATGCCGGCGCTGGTCAGCGCGTTGACGATCTCGCTGGCTTCCTTGTCGGACACGTTGCTGAACAGCACCGTGTAACCGGGGTTGCTCATCCAGAAGGCCGCCGTGACCCCGATGGAAATGCTCGCCGCCAGGCCGATCAGTATCAGCAGCTGTCGCATGCCGGGCAGCCGCGTCAGCTGCGCGAATGGGTTGACCAACTGGTTGTCTGCTGTAGCCATGAATTACTCCCGAGAATTCCGCATGCCGATCAGATCGGCATGTTCATGATTTCCTGATAGGCATCGACCAGCTTGTTGCGCACCTGGGTCATGGCCGTGAATGACAGGCTGGCCTTCTGCATGCTCACCATCACCTCGGCAACACTGGTTTCCGGATTGCCGTTCTGGAAGTCGGTCATCATGCTGGTGGCGACCGACTGCTGTTCGTTGACCTTGTTTATCGACTGCTGCAAGACCTGTCCGAAACTGTTGTCGGCAACCTTCGGCGCAGCAGTCGGCAGCTCCATCGATGCGGCGAGCGCCCGCATCTGGCTCAGTACATTGTTGATTTCCATCTGGCTCACGGTATTGCTCCGGTTCTTGCGGTGTTCATGCGGTCTGGTTGCCGCGCAGGGGTTCGCGGCAGCGCGGGATAGAAAAACCGAGGCTGCGCAGGCGCGCGATCTTGTAGCGCAGTGTGCGCGGGCTGATGCCGAGGTTTGCCGCAGCCTTCTGCCGGGTGCCGGCACGGGCCAGTGCATCGACGATCAGCCGTCCTTCGACGGAGGTCATGTTTTCCTGCAGCAGCGTATCCTGGCCGGCAGGCGGGCTGAGCGGCGCAGCGAGGCTGCCTGGCGGCGCTTCGAAGCGCAGATCGCGCGCGCGGATGAGCTTGCCACCGCCGAGAATCACGGCGCGCTGCAGGAGGTTTTGCAGCTCGCGAACGTTGCCGGGCCAGCAGTGGGCCAGCAGAGCGGCCTCGGCATCCTCGGCAATGATCGGTGTCTGGCGTTCATCACCGCTGATCTTCTGCAGGAAGTGCTGGGCCAGCGGAATGATGTCGCCAGGCCGATCGCGCAGCGCGGGTGCGGCGAGCGGAAAGACGCTCAGCCGGTAATACAGGTCTTCGCGGAACTTGCCCGCTGTCACGTGCTGGCGCAGGTCGCGGTTGGTGGTGGCAATCACCCGGACATCGAGCGGAATCGGCGTGCGTCCGCCGATGCGCTCCACTTCGCGCTCCTGCAGGACACGCAGCAGTTTGGCCTGCAGGCCGATGTCCATCTCGCTGATCTCGTCGAGCAGCAGCGTGCCGCCCTGGGCCTGTTCGAACTTGCCCCGCCGCGCCTCGTGCGCGCCGGTAAACGCGCCCTTCTCGTGACCGAACAGCAGCGCCTCCAGCATGTTTTCCGGAATTGCCGCACAGTTGATTGCGACGAAGGGACCATCGGCGTGCGGGCCGAGCTGGTGCAGCAGGCGGGCCAGCACTTCCTTGCCGGTGCCGCTTTCGCCGCTGATCAGCACGGTGGCATCGGAAGCGGCGACCCGCTCGGCAAGCCCGACCAGCTCGACGCTGAGCGGGTCAGCCACGACCAGATCGTGTGCCGGGTGCATCGGCAGCGGCCGCAGGCGCTTCAGCCGTTCCACGAGCGCGGGTGCTGCAAACGGTTTCACCAGGTAATCGGTTGCGCCTTCGAGCATGCAGCGCACGGCGTGCTCGATGCTGCCGTGTGCGGTGATCATCAGCACCGGCAGCGATGGCCGCAGTTCGCGAATGGCGGAGAGCAGGGCAAAGCCGTCCATCGGCTTCATCTGGTAATCGGTAACCACGGCTTCGAAGACATCTGCGGTCAGTGCCACGAGCGCGGCTTCGCCGTCGCCGGCGGTCACGACTTCATAACCGGCGAGGCGCATGGTCTCGGCCAGCGCCTCGCGCAGCGTGGCGTCGTCCTCGACCAGCAGGATCGGGTGTGGTTTGCTCATGCTGCCTGGTGCTCCGCTGATGCAACCCGGTTTCGTGCGGAGGTCCTCTCGTTGGTCGGCAGCGCGCTCAGTGCGGTCGTCAGCGGCAGACGCAGGATGAAGCTCGCACCCTGTGTCGGATTGTTCTCGACGTGCACTTCGCCGCCGTGCGCCTGGGCGACGGATTTGACGACGGCAAGGCCAAGGCCGGTGCCGTCGCTGCGGGAAGTGAAAAACGGTTCGAAGATGCGCTTGTGGAGGCCTGGCGGTATGCCCGGGCCGTTGTCGCTGACGCGCAGTTCGGCCGTGTTGCCACGGACGCTGAAGTCGAGGCTGATGGCGGCCGAGGCGCCGGCGGCCTGCAGGCCGTTGGTGATCAGGTTCAGCAGGGCGCCGACCAGTGCCTCGCGATTGCCGCAGACGATGGCATCGGCCGGTGCGGGTTGCACGGCCAGGTTCTGTCCTGGCCGCAGCAGCGCTGCAGCGGCATTCTCCGTGGCCTTTGCGATGTCGCCGAGGTCGACAGGCAGATTGCTGGCGACGGCACCGCGGGCAAAGCCAAGCATGTCGCCGACCAGGTGTTCGAGATTGTTCAGGCAACCGATCGCGCGGCTCAGCAGTTCGTCGCGCCGGGGCGGCGGGATCGCCGGGTTGGCTGCATTCGAGGTGTAGAGCAGGGCAGCCGACAGCGGCGTGCGGATCTGATGTGCCAGGGTCGCAGCCATTTCGCCGAGCGCGGCAAGGCGCTGGTGGCGTGAAAGGGCTGTATCGACCTTGCTGCGGCGGGTACTGGCGTCGGCGTTTTTTGCCAGCGCCGAATCGCGTTCATCAGTCGTGATCGCGAGCGCCGTCTTCAGTGAACTGACTTCCGCTTCGAGTCGCGCATAGGCGGTCTCGAGCCGTTCCGATGCGCTGCTGAAGCCGTGCAGGGCATCCTTGAGTTGCTCCCTTTGCAGGGCATCCTGGCTGTGGTGGGTCATATGCACACTTCTTTTGCCAATGGTCACGAGTAACCATGAGCAAGAAGCGTGCCGGGCGAGAAAGAGCTAGAAAAAACAGTATGTTATGTGGTCAGTCACCGGCTTGCGCGAGGCCGGTGCCGGAGAATTGGCGGCAGTTTGCGAGCCGGCAGGTCAGAATTTTGGCGCGCGGTGTATGCCTGTCTTGCTGAACACGTCCGTGCCGCGGGCGATCGCTACCTGGCGCCGGTGACGGCGGAACACCAGCTTTTCCAGGCCGATCTGTACCGCGGGCGACATGTGTTCGAAGCGCGTCAGGCGCCAGCGGTTGCCGCCGCGCTCGACTGAACCGGCGATGCATCCGGCCAGCCGGAAAGGCAGCGGCAGGAGCGGATTCGGATACAGCACGATGATCCCGGTGTCACCGGTTCGTGCCTGTTCGACCGCGGGCCCCGTCCACTCCAGCGTGTCGGCGCGCAGCACCGTGTTGTGGAATTTAGGCAGGCCATGCTGCTGGTTTACCAGACGCGAGACCAGCGACAACAACACATCGACCTTGACTTCCAGGTGCAGCAGTTCCTGTCCCTGGTGCAGGGCATCGGTGGAAATCTCCTTGGGCGCCTCTTCGAAGAGCGCCACTGCCTGCAGGGCTCGTGCGGTTTCCTGGTTGTAGTGCTCGAGGTCGGCAGGATTGATCAGATCGGAAGGCTCCCACGCCAGTGGCAGATAGTCGTGCAGGGCGAGGCCCTCAAACTCCGGTTCCCGTTGTACCTGGTTCATCGGTGTTCAGCCTCCTGCCATTGCCGTGCCGACGTCGGCTTGCGCGGTGTTGCGCTCATAGGCACGCATCATGGCCGGCGCCGATTCCAGTTGGCGTGCGGCGATGGTCAGGACCTGCCGGGCGCTGCTGACGGCGGCCATGGTGATTTCGTTGCGTGCCCTGAGTTGCTCGAGAATGGCCCGGTTACTGCTGCCTGCCGCATCCGGATCGCGGGCGAACATCTCGCCCAGCAGTTGACGACGTTCCACGTCAAGGCCGGTCGCGCCGGCCCAGTCGCCGGCCAGCACACGCTCCTCGATTTCGTCGGTCAGTTCCATGACCCGGTCCAGGCAGTTCATGGGATGCCCCGGCTCTCTCCCGAATTTGCCGGCGCGACGACGCGCAGTGCCGGCGACGACGCGACCTGTTCCCAGCCCGAGCGGATTTCATCCAGCAGATCCGCGACTTCGTCGAGTGCGCGCGGATCGTTGCGCAGGTTGCCCTCGGTCAGCCGGCGCGTCATGTATTCGTAGAGGGCAGCGAGGTTGGCCGCGATTTCGCCGCCATTCTTGTGATCCAGGCAGGCCCGCAAGCCATCGATCATGCGTACCGCCCGGC
>JAHDYN010000077.1 GCA_023383735.1 Gammaproteobacteria bacterium
GTCGGGTGGCCGGGTGCTTGCCGATTACCCGATCGTGTTTGCGGCCCTGCGTCTGCTGCAGATCTCGGCAACGGTACCGGACTTCGAGCTGGCGAGTCAGGTATTGCGCTCCGTCTATGCAGGGGGCGCCGAGGCGGAGCGGACTGGTCGCGCAGAGCTGGAGCTCTGGCTGCGCGAGGCCCCCGCGGGACATATCAGCCGGGAGCTGCTGCTGGCGCGGGCCGAGCGACGGGCTCCCTTGTTTGCCCGGGGCCTTGCCGCTGCGACGAGCCTGCTGGGCGAGGGCAGGCGCCGGCTTGCGCCGAGCCGTTGGTCAGCGCTGTTCGCAAGCGTGCTGGATGCGCATGGCTGGCCGGGCGAGCGGGGGCTCGACAGTGAGGAGTTCCAGGCTGCAGGCGCCTGGCAGGAACTCCTGCGGGTCTGGGCGGGCTGCGATGAAGTGCTGGGCGACACGAGCCTGCAGGCCGCGCTCGCCAGCATCGAGACCATGGCCCGCGAGCGGGCCTTCGTGCCCGAGGCCAATCCCGACGGGTTGCAGTTGCTCAGCCTGGAAGAGGCTGCCGGGCAGCGCTTTGATCAGCTCTGGGTGTGTGGCATGACTGCCGATCGCTGGCCACCGGCGCCCCATCCGCATGCGCTGGTGCCCCTGCAGTTGCAGCGTGCGGCCGCGATACCCGCTGCCGCGCCGGACACCTTGCGGGCGTGGACGGAGCGACGTTTATCGGCACTCCTCGGTTGTGCCGACGAGCTGGTTTTCAGCTGGGCATCGCGGCGTGACGAAGCGGAATTGCTGATGAGCCCCCTTGTCGGCGCCGTGAGTGCAGCGCCGAGTGGCGAGCAGCCTGGCGAGGCCGGTGCAGGGCCCAAACCAGACCGGTGTCGCGTCAGTGAGTCAGCGCAGCCGGAATGTGAGTCAACGGATCCACCGCCGGCATGGCCGGCGGACCAGCGTGTGCCCGGCGGTGTGCGGGTGTTGTCGCTGCAGGCTGTCTGTCCGGCGCGGGCCTTCATCGAGGCCCGGCTGCGGGGCAAGGAGTTGTCTCGACCGTCGCGTCCACTCGATCCGGCCACACGCGGCAACCTGTTGCACAGGCTGCTTGAAAAGCTGTACCGGCTGGAGGCCTGCAGCCAGGGCCTGGCAGCGGTGCCTGCGCCACGCCTGGCGGAGCTTTTTTCAGGGCTGATTGAATCCGTGCTCGATGACGCTCTGCCGCGATCCGATGCCTTCCTGCGCCGGCTCCGGGAGCTGGAGCGCGAGCGCCTGTGGTCGCAACTGGGCTTGCTGGCAGCGCGTGAGCAGGAGTGGGGCAGTTTCAGGGTGGAAACCGAGACGCCGCGTTTGCTGCGTATCGGTTCGCTGGCACTGAGCTTGCGTCTCGACCGCGTTGATACCTTTGAAAATGGCGCGCAGCTGGTCATCGACTACAAGACCGGCAAGTTCACGCCGAAGGCGTGGCGCAATGTGCGGCTGGAAGACTGTCAGCTCCCGCTATATGCGGTAACGACTGACTGCCGTGGCGTGGCAGTGCTGCAGTTCCTGCCATCCGCCGTTGTTGTTCATGGTGTCGGCGATCCGCAGCTCGGACTGGACAGCCTGAAGAGCCCTGCGAAGTTCTTCAGTGAAGACAAGCTCGACTGGGCCGGCGTGGTGAGTCGCTGGCGGGGACAGCTTGAGCTGCTCGCCGCCGAGTTCTCGGCCGGTGATTTCCGCATCAACCCCGACAAGCCGGACAAGGCTTCCGGCCAGTATGCGGTGCTGACCGGTGTGCATGCAGCCGATGCGGCGGATGACGAAGACGAATGAGAATTGCCGGCACATCACCTGATGAAGCATTGCGCGAGCGGGCACTGTCGCCCGATCGTTCCTTCCTGGTTCAGGCGCCGGCGGGCGCCGGCAAGACCGAACTTCTGATCCAGCGCTACCTGCGTTTGCTCAGCCTGGTCGACGAACCGGAAGAAATCCTCGCTGTCACGTTCACGCGCAAGGCCGCTGCGGAGATGCAGCGGCGGATTTGCCAGGCACTGGGTGGCGGGGCCGGTGCTGCAGCCGCAGACAGCGCAAGCGGCCGGCGACAGCAGGCGCTGGTTGCTGCCGTCCGCCGCCGGGACCAGGCGCTCGGCTGGGGACTGGCTGACTATCCATCGCGCTTGCGCATCAGCACCATAGACAGCCTCAACGCCTCGCTGGCGCGCAGTACGCCGGTTACCGGCGGGGCAAATGTACTGCGACCACTGGCCACTCAGTTTGACCCGCTGTATCAGCAGGCCGCCCGCGATGCCCTGAAACTTCTCGTGGAGGACGATGCCTCAGGTGCGGCGGTTGCCGGCCTGCTTGTGCATTTCGACAATCAGCTTGATCGCGTCGAGTCACTGCTGGCCAGCATGCTCGCACGGCGCGATCAATGGCTGCCGATCACCGGTACGCGCATGGATATCAGCCTGGCGCGGACCGAACTCGAAGCGGCGCTCGGCCGGGTACTCAGTCATGAACTGGACAGGGTTGAGGCCGCCGTGCCGCCTGTCTTGCTTGGGGAAATGCGCGAGGTCGTGCGGGCTGCGGCAGACAACCGGGAGATGGTGCTGTCCGGCGGGCCCGAATCCGGCCGCACGGTCGCGGAGCGCCTCGAGTGGTGGCGATTCGTGGCGGGCACTTTCCTGACGAACACCGGAACGTTGCGCAAGCGGCTCACGGTGTCCGAGGGCTTTCCGCCGGCACAGAAGGACCTCAAGCAGCGCGCAGCAGAACTGATCAGCCGGATCTGCGAGACGGACGGCTTGCTGCCACTCCTTGCCGTGGTTCCCGGTTTGCCGCCACCGGTTTATCCGCCTGCGCAGTGGCGGGCACTGGAGGCGCTGCTTCGCTTGCTGCCGATTGCAGCCGCCGGCCTGAAGCTGGTGTTTGCCGCGCGAGGGCTCACCGACTACGTGGAAATCGCCGCCGAGGGCAGGGCGGCGCTCGGTGACATGGATGCACCCAGCGAACTGGCGATGCGGGTGGACTGGCGCATCCGCCACGTGCTGCTCGACGAGTTCCAGGACACTTCGCAGCCCCAGTACGAGCTGTTGCAGGCATTGACGCGCGGCTGGTCCCCCGATGACGGGCGCACGCTGTTTCTGGTCGGCGATCCGATGCAGTCGATCTACGGTTTCAGGCAGGCCGAGGTGCGTCTGTTTCTCGCCAGTCGTGACCAGGGCCTTCCCGACGTGCCGCTCGAGTTCATTCGCCTGTGCGCCAATTTTCGTTCCGCGCCGCCGCTGGTGGCCTGGGTCAACCGGATCTTTCCGCAGGTGTTTCCCGCCCGCGACGATCTGCTCACCAGTGCCATTGCATTCGTCCCGAGCGAATCGGCGATCCTGCCGGAGGGAACGGCTGATGATGAAACGCCAGAGCCTGACTACGGTGTACGTCTGCATGCTTCAGCGTGGTCCGAGGCCGAGGCCGAAGCCCAGGCCGTTGCCGGGCTTGTTGGACGCTGCCTGCAGCGCTGGCCGGAGGACAGCGTCGGCATTCTGGTGCGCTCCCGGGTACATGCCGCCGCCGTCGTTGCCGCGCTGCGGGCAGCCGGGATCGACTTTTCCGCCTCGGATCTGGTGCAGCCCGGAAAGACGGCAATCGCCGCTGAAATGCTGGCACTGACACATGCGCTGTTCCACGCCGGTGATCGCCTGGCCTGGCTCTCGGTGTTGCGTGCGCCCTGGTGTGGCCTGACGCTCGTTGATCTGGAGGCCCTGGCTGCCCCGGTTGCCGATGACGATGCCCTGATCGTCGAACGCTGCAACGATGAGCAGTGGCTCGGCAGGCTCAGTGCCGGTGGTCGCATGCGCGTTCAGCGGCTGGCGGCAGCCTTTGCGCGGGCCCGCGGCCGTGTGGGCCAGCTCGGCCTGCGCGACGTGATCGAAGGACTGTGGGTCGAGCTCGGCGGTCCGGCTGTCGCCGGTGCGGATCTGCCGCTGGCCGATCTGGTGCTGGATACCATCGGCCTGCATGACAGCGGCGGCGATTGCCCGGACCTGCTGGCGCTGGATGCCGCGATGGCTCGGTCGCCCTCGGCACTGCCGGCCAGCAGCAGCCGGGTTCAGGTGATGACCATACACAAGTCCAAGGGCCTGCAGTTCGATACGGTGATCCTGCCCGCGCTCGGACGGCCGACGCGCAAAGACCAAAAACCCGTACTGCTCTGGCAGGAGATTCCTTCGGCGGGCGGCAGCTCGGAACTGCTGCTGGCACCGGTGAATCCGGCCGCAGACAAGAACACTGACCCCTTGTATGCGCTGCTGTGGCGGCTGCGCGGCCAGCAACAGCTGGCCGAGAGCGATCGCCTGCTCTACGTGGCGGCAACCCGGGCCTGCAAGCGCCTGCACCTCTTCGGGCAGCTCAAGGCAGCCGAGCCCGTCGATGACGCGCAGAAGGCAGCACGACCGGAAGCCGGCAGCCTGCTGGAGCGACTGTGGCCGGCACTAGGGGTCTGCTGGCCGGCTTCGCCGGCGTCTGCCGTGGCGGCGACCGATGATCCGGTGGCGCGCTGGCGGCAACCGCTGCTGCGCCGCCTGCCCGATGGCTGGCAACGCCCGATGCCGCCCCCGGGTCTGAGCATCGGCACTGGCGGCGCGGCGGCAGCGGCCAGTCTGGTGCCTTATGACTGGGCAAGCTCCTGGGCAATGCACGCCGGCGCCGTGGCTCATCGCTGGCTGCAGCACATCGCGACGGTGGGCGCCGAGGCATTCGTCGCCGATGATGCCGCACTGCGCGAGCTTCATCCTGCGATCCGGCGCATGCTGATCAGGGCCGGCGTCGAATCCGATAACCTGGACCGTGCGCTCGAGCGCGTTCATGCGGTACTTGGCAATGCCCTGGCCGACGAGCGCGGGCGCTGGCTCTTGTCGGCACGACATGCCGGGGCAGTGAACGAGTATCCGCTGACGGTGAAGGCCGGCGAGCGCTTCCGGCACCTGGTGGTCGACCGCTCCTTCGTGTGTGAACAGGGCACGCGCTGGATCATCGATTACAAGACCAGCAGTCACGAGGGCGGTGACCGTGCGCAATTCATCGCGTCGGAATCCCTGCGCTATGCGCCGCAGCTGCAGGCTTACCATCAGGCGTTCAGTCAGCTGGAGACGCGTCCGATCTCGGTGGCGCTCTACTTCCCGCTGCTCCGGCTGCTCCAGCCGGTAGACCTCTCCGCAGTGCCGGCCGAATCCGGCTCAGAATGAGCCAGCCAGGCTGAACTCCCGACCGCCCCCGGCTGCGCGCGGGCCGGCCGACTGCAGGATGTTGACCAGCTCTGCCGGGGCGTTTTCGCGCGCCTTCACCGTGGCAGTGAGCTCGTAGTTGCGCGGTGGACTGAGATTGAGCAGGCCATTGATTTCCAGCGGTCCGCCGCCATCGCTGACTTTTCCGGCAAGTGGTGCACCGGCGGCAAGTGACTCGCTGTCGAAACTGAGCACGTAGTTGCCGGGTGGTGTCCGGCCGGCGAGCACCGGGATCGGCAGCACGACTTCCGAGAGCTGTACCGTGCCGATAGCCGTTTCCACCCAGCCATCAAACCAGGCGAGCTGCTGCATCCGGACACTGAGCTGGCTGTTGCCGGTCATCGAGGCCATGCCGGGTGACAGTGCGCCGAGCGGCGCTGCCGCCTCGATGTCACGAACGACCAGTCTGCCGCTCAATGAACGAGATACATGCCCGGAAAAGAAGCCATCCGGCAGCTGTGCCTCGACATGCACACCCAACTCGCCACGCAGCAACTGCCATGGCTCGAACTGCCAGCTGACCTGGTCCAGACGCAGCGGCCCGGCCGTCAGGGTGCGCGCACTGCCTGACCAGATGGTGCCGGAGAGGCCGCTGGCAGGCACACCGGAGCTGGTCAGCAGCGGCGAGAGAATGCGGGCCGGAACGAGCAGCAGCAGTGACAGGCAGAAGGCAGCCAGGCCGGTGAGGAGCAGGGTGCGTTGAATGCGCATCAGCTCGCCTCAGCGCCCGGTCGGACTCAGGACGAGGTTGGCGTTCACCCGTCCCGGTTCGCCGCTGGGATCAAAGCTGGCAGACACGGCAGCAAGGCCCTGCCCGGACTGCACATCGGACAGCCACAGGAGCAGCTCGTCGAAGGGTGCGTTTTCCATGCGCAGGCGCACACCGTCATTGCCTTCCGGCTGGTTGCGTTTCAGGTAGCTGCTGAGGCCGCGTTCGCGGGTCGAGCGGTCGATCAGCACGACCACGGATTCGCTGCTGACCGGTGTCCCTGCGGCGGCAGACTGTGGTCCGAAGCGACGTGCAACCTGCTCGATGTCCGCGAGCAACCGGCGTTGCTCCACAAGCTGCTCCGCTGCGGCAGCTCGTGCCCGGTACACGGGCCGGATACCGACGGCAAAGATCAGTGCGACGAGTGCGAGGAGTGCGCCGGCCATCACCATCCAGCGCTCGCGCGGCGCCAGCTTGTCGAACCACTGCTGGACGACGGCGAGGTTCATGCGCCACCCGGCCCGGCTGTCGGGGTGATCCGGATACGCCCCTGGATCTGCTCGCCCTCGGCATTCGAGGACTGGATTTCGGCACTGAGCCTGCCGCTTTCGGTGACCAGTTTGCGGATGCTGTCCAGTGAATCGGCATTGGGGACGCGCAGAGTCAGTTCCATGACGCCTGCGCGATAGTTCAGGGTCTCGATGCGGGTGCTTCCCGTGCGCGATACCGCACCGGCGACGACACGCAGCGTATCCAGGAACTGCCGGCCCATCGCCATTCCCTGTTCCGGATTGGCGGACCGCAGGCGTTGATCGACGAGGCTGCGTACATCCCGCGCGGCGGCACCGGGGAAGGTGTGCGCGATCGCCTGGCCGAGTTCGGCATCGAGCGCAGCGGATTCCTGCTTCAGCCGCCAGGTTTCCACACCGGCCGTCAGCAGCATCGTGAGCCCGAGTGCCGACACGAGCGCCGCTGCCACTCGCCAGCGCGGCCAGTAACTCGCGAAGCTGGAGCGCTTCGCATAGGGCCCCTGCAGGAGATTGAGGCCTGGACTGACTGCCACGCCAGCTGCCAGCCGTGCCAGCGCGCCATCCGGCAGGCGCCTGACTTCCAGGCTCTGCACCTTGTCCTGCAGTTCTTCCCACAGCGTGCTCGGCCAGCCCTCCGTGCTTGCATCGTAGATCTGCAGATGGCGCGGCGCGCTGACGCCGTCTTCAGCTGCCGGTCGGGCCTGCGCCAGCCACAGGCCCAGCAGCGCTTCGAGACCATCCGTTTCGGCTGCAATGGCGTCACCACCCGGATCACGCAGGATGACCTGCGTGTCCTCCAGCAGCACGGTCGTTGTACCGGTCAGGTCGGCGACCCCGTCGCTGTCGGCGAAAACCGCCTGCGGCGCCAGTCCCGCCGTTGCGAGCAGCGCAAGGTAGTCGTCCATATGCGTGCGACGGATCACGGCGACGCTGATCCGGCCATCGGCGTGTCGCGTGCCGCTCGCGAAGTGGAGATCGTCGATGTCGTCGGCCAGCAGGTCTTCGAGCGCGAAGGGCAGGGCGAGCGCAAGG
>JAHDYN010000078.1 GCA_023383735.1 Gammaproteobacteria bacterium
GCCTGCACGATGAACTCGATTTCGCGTATGCCGCCCGGACCAAGCTTCAGGTTGGCGCGGTACTCCTTCTTCTGGACTTCGGCGGCGATCATCGCCTTCATCTCGCGCAGCGAGCTGAACACGCCATAGTCCAGATAGCGGCGGTAGATGAAGGGACGCAATACGTCGCGATAAAGGCTGTCGGCCTCGTCCCAGCGGTTGACGACGCGTGCCTTGATGTAGGCATAGCGCTCCCAGTCCCGGCCATGACGCAGCAGGTAGGCCTCGAGTCCGCCGAGGCTGACCGACAGCGGTCCGGCGCTGCCAAAGGGCCGCAAGCGCGCATCGACGCGATAGACAAAGCCCTCGGCGGTATTGCGGCTCAGCAGGTCGATCAGGCGCTGGGCCAGAAAGCGGAAGAACTCCTCATTGCTGATCGAGCGCGATCCGTTCGTTTCGCCGCGGCTGGAGTGCACGAATACAAGGTCGATATCCGAGGAGAAATTGAGCTCGTGGCCGCCCAGCTTGCCCATCGCCAGCACGCCAAAGCCGCAGGGCGCACCGTCTTCGGTCTGCGGTGCGCCGTAGCGGGCCTCGAGGGTGGCTTGTGCCCAGGCCAGCGCGACATTGATCGAGGCATCGGCCAGGTTCGACAGGTCACGCAGGGTCTCGGTGACCCCGGCCGTGCCGGCCAGATCGCGCCAGATGATGCGCACCAGCTCGCGATGGCGAAACAGGCGCAGGTGGCGCTGCAGCTGCTCCTCATCCGGATCGGGCGGCAGCGACTCGCGCAGCAGCGCGAGATAAGCGTCGGCGGTGGTCGTCCGCTGCAAACGGCCGGTGCCGAGCAGCTCAGCCAGCATGACCGGATAACGCAGGAGGATGTCGGCCGCATAGGGACTGGCCGCGAGCACCCGCAGGAGTTGCATGCGGAACTGCGGCGTGTCGGGCAGCACGCCCGCAAGTTCGGGGCAGGCCGTCAGCTCCCCGTACGGCGCCACCACAGCCTCGCGCAATGGCGCGGGGACTGATTCGAATTCAGCGGAATCGGGATTCATCAATGCGATCTCAGTAGACTTTGCTCATGACCACGTTTGTACTCGTACACGGCAGCTGGCATGGCCGCTGGTGCTGGCATCGGGTGGTGCCGGAACTCGAAGCGCTGGGCCATCGGGTCCTGGCGCCGGACCTGCCGGGGCACGGCGATGATGCCACGCCGCTGGCGCAGTGCACGCTCAAAGCCTACGCGGAAAGCATCGCGACCGTGATACCCAAGGCTACGGAGCCGGTGGTACTGGTCGGCCACAGCTTCGCCGGCATCGTCATCAGCCAGGTTGCAGAGATCATCCCGGAACGCATCAGCCGCCTCGTCTATCTGACAGCCTTCCTGCCCGCCAACGGCCAGTCGCTGTCGCGCCTCGCCACCGCGGACCGCGACAACCCCGTGGCCGCCAGCTCGATTTTCTCGGCAGACCAGCAGCTCGTCAGCCTGGACCTCGAACGGGTGCGCGAGCTGCTCTACGCCGACTGCCCCGAAAGCGATGTCGCGCTCGCCCGGGAGCGGCTGTGCGCCGAACCGATTTCACCCCTGGTGACGCCGGTGGCGATCACCGCCAAACGGGCCGGCAGCGTCCCGCGCAGTTACATCGAGTGTCTGCACGACATCGCCGTGCCGCTCTGGTTTCAGCGCCAGATGCAGGCCGGCATGCCCTGCGATCCCGTGCACGCCCTGCTCACGGGCCACTCACCGTTCTTTGCCGCACCGGCAGAACTCGCCCACTTGCTGGCCCTGCAGGGGCGGCTTCAGCCGCGATTCTCTTGATCGCCACATGGGATCGCGGCTGAAGCCGCTCCTGCCGCCGCTCCGGCAGGCGGGTGTTATCGTGTAGTACCGATCCAGGACAATGGAGGCGGCACTCATGCTGAAAAAACACCTGCTGTTCGTACTGCTGTTCGCAGCTGCACCACTCTGTACAACGACCTTGCTGGCTCAGGACTCCATCGCACCCGTGGTCGCGGCGACTGCCACGCCGGGATCGGTTGTTGCTGCCGCTCCGCTCGAGGAAGCTAGCCTGTTGCTGACCCCACTGACACGCGATGAGCTTGCACAGGAAGCTGCGGCGGTACGTGCGCTGGCTCGCGCCAGGACACAGGAGGTCATGGCGGCAAAGATCCTGGCAAGGAAGGCCGGATCCGGAGAAGCAGCGGCCGTACAAGCCGATCTGGAGCGGCTCGTCCGGCAACGCCGCGACCTGTTCGAACGCCTGGCACTGGTGCTCGACAACTGGGCCGCCAAAGGCGGTGATGCCGACGCGATCGAGGAATACCGGCAATACATGGCCGCCGTTACCACGGACGGAATCAAGTCCAGCAGCGTGAAGACCATGACGACACTTGCCCTGAAGTGGCTCGTCTCGCCCGAAGGCGGCATCAGGCTCGGGTTCATGGCCATCGGCTTTGTTGCCGCATTCCTGATATTGCTGATCATTGCGCGGACTGTGTCGCGACTGGTGAAGCGGGGACTGGAGCGCGTAGCCGGCCTGTCCACGCTGTTGAAAAATTTCCTGCAACGCTCGGCATTCATCGCAACGATCGTGCTGGGCCTGCTGGTGGTTCTCAGCATGATGGGCGTCGACATGGGCCCGGTATTCGCGATTGTCGGTGGCGCGAGCTTCATCATCGCGTTTGCGATGCAGAGCACCCTGAGCAACTTCGCGGCCGGCTTGATGATCATGATCTACAAGCCCTTCGATGTCGGCCACTTCGTGACCCTCGCGGGTGTGTCCGGCACGGTGCATGAGGTCAGCCTGGTATCAACCACGCTCTACACCCCGGACAACCAGACCATCACCATTCCAAACAGCAACGCATGGGGCAGCATCATCACCAACGTCACGGCCAACGATACCCGGCGCGTGGACCTGGTGTTCGGCATCGCCTACACCGACGATGCCGACAAGGCACAGCAGATCATGACGGAAATCGTCACGGCACATCCGCTGGTACTGAAAGAGCCCGCTCCGGTGATCCGCATGCACGAACTGGCGGATTCCTCGGTCAACTTCGTATGTCGTCCCTGGGCAAAGACCGGCGACTACTGGGCCGTCTACTGGGATCTTACGCAGCAGGTCAAGGCGCGCTTTGACCGCGACGGCATCTCGATTCCGTTCCCGCAGCGCGACGTGCACCTGTATGAGCACAAGGCGTAGCGGCAAGAGCGGCTTCAGGCGGACTGGCAAACAGCACAGGCTGCTGACCGGTGCTGGCAGGGCTTGACTGGTTCGTCATCGGCGCATACCTCGTGTTCGCGCTGGTGGTCGGCCTGGCGACCCGCAAACAGGCCGGGCAAAGCCGGGAGAGCTACTTCCTTGCAGATCGGTCGCTGCCCTGGTGGTGGGCCGGCACATCCATCGCCGCCACCACCTTCGCTGCCGACACACCGCTCGCGATCACCGGCATCATCGCGTCACGCGGACTCAGCGGGAACTGGCTGTGGCTCTCGTGGCTGCTGGTGCACGCGGGCGTGGTGATGTTCTTCGCGCGTCGCTGGTGGCGGAGCGGCGTGGTGACGGACGCCGAGTTCATTGCATTGCGCTACGACGGCCGGGCTGCGGGGTGGTTACGCACATTCCGCGCAGCGTTGTACGGCCTCGTCTACAACGTGATCATCCTGGGGTGGGTGCTGCGCGCAATGGGCAAGATCGTGCAGCCACTCTTCCGATGGGACGAGTGGGCCCCCGGGCTGGTGGCACTGGTGGGATACGTGGTGCCGGCACAATCGGCGCTCGGCGGTCCGGGCGAGGCGATCACCGTGATCCTGCTCGTGCTGATCGTGGCCGGCTACTCGGCGCTGGGCGGCATTCGCGGGGTGATTCGTACGGACCTCGTGCAGTTTGCCCTCGGCCTGGTCGGCAGCATCTGGCTGGCGGTCGTGGCGTGGTCACGCGCCGGCGGAACGACGGGCGTGCAGTCGGCCCTGGCAGCGCAGTACGGCGAGGCCGCGTCGTCGCTCACGTCGCTGTTTCCGAGCCTGTCGCAGGGCTGGGCATCCACGCTGGGACTCGGCGCATTCGGTTTTGGTGCCTACCTGCTCGTGCAGTCCTACGCGAACGTACCCGCCGATGGCGGTGGTTACCTGCAGCAGCGGCTCGGCACCACACGCAACGAGGCGGATGCCCAGAAAGCAGCGGGGCTGTTTTACCTGCTTCAGTACGGCGTGCGCATCTGGCCGTGGCTCATGGTGGGCTTCGCCGCACTGGCGCTCCTGCCGGCAGGCGGCGAGCAGGCAGTGCTCGGCCAGCGGCTTGGCGCGCTGGTGGCGTCGGATCGCGAGATGGCCTATCCGGCCCTGATGATCCACCTGCTGCCACCCGGCGTGTTCGGCCTGCTCATCGTGAGCCTGCTTGCCGCATTCATGAGCACGATCGATACGCACTTCAACTGGGGTGCATCGTATGTCGTGAGCGATCTGGCTCTGCGCTGGCGTCCCGGCCTCGGCAGGCGGTCACAGCTGCTGATCGCGCGGGGAGCAGTGGTGTTGTTCGCCATCGCCGCGGTACTCGTCACGTTCCAGATCGAGCGCATCGAGCAGGCGTGGCGGTGGGTGGCTGTGCTGGGTGCGGCGCTGGGCGTACCCACGATCCTGCGCTGGCTCTGGTGGCGTGTGACCGCGGAGGCGGAGCTGGCAGGAGCGGTGGGCGGGCTCCTCACGGCCGGCGGGCTCCTGGCCGGCGATGTCGGTTCCTATGAGATGCAACTGGTGATGATTTCGGGGGTGAGTACCGCTGCCATGCTGGCTGCAATCGCAGTCGGGCCACTGCCGCATCAGGCGGCCATCGAGCGCTTCGTGCGCAAGGTGGATCCGATGGGCGTGTGGCCTGCTGTCGGCACCGGGCGGCCATCGCGTACGGCATCGGATGTGGTGCGCAGCCTGGCGCGTGCGGCTGCCGGCACCCTCGTGCTGTCAAGTGCAACCGTTGGTCTGCTGTACCTCGGGACGCGCCTGCTGCTGGGATAGGCTGGCAAGGTCTGCCATCCCGTGTGCGCGCTGCCCATGGGTCACTCGCCCTTCTTCGCGGAGCTGGTAGGCTTGCCGCTCGTCGCTGCCCGTTGAAGGGTGGCTCCCCACTGGTATCGCCATGACGAGAACCCGTCGACACCTGGCCTTGGCAGCCGGTTCAGCCGCGATCTCGGCAGCGGCGATGGCGCTCGCGCCGGCGGGCCAGGAACTGGACCGGCTGAGCTTTGTCACCGCGTGGCTGTGTCTGCCGCTCCTGGCCGGCACGCTGCTGATCGGGCCACTGCACGTGCGACGCACCGGACGTCTGCCGGGCAATCACCTGGTCCGGCGCGACCTAGGCATCTGGTGCGTGATCACCGGCATGGTGCATTTCTTCCTGGCCTTCAAGGTGTCGATGAACCTCGAGTACATGGCACTCTACGTTCACGGCGCCGACGCATGGCCTGCACCGCCCATCCGTGAACTCATGTACCGCTGGGCAGTACTCGCCAGCCTCGCCATCGCCGTACTGTTTGTGCTGCTGCTCGCGTTGTCGAACAACCTTGCCATCCGCCTGCTCGGCAACCGCTGGTGGAAACGCCTGCAACGCGCCAGCTATCCGGCCTTTGCGCTGACTGCGGTACACACCATCGCCTTCCAGATCCTCGAGGCCCGCACCCTCTGGCTGGTCGCAGCCTTCGTCGCCATCACGGCTGCCGTACTCATCGCGCAATATGCGGGGCGGGCGCGGTTGCGCAACTCGCGCGACACATGACTGCAATCACCGTCGCGCCAGGTGTGCCCGCAGCCAGGCCGCGAACGCTGCTTCGTCGACGTCGCCGCTGGCGACACCCAGCATCGTCAGGGTCGCTTCGACCTGGGTGGCTGCCAACCGGTAACCATTCAGGGCCAGAAAGACACCTACCGCCAGAAACGCAACCCGCTTGTTGCCGTCAACAAAGGGATGATTCTTCGCCAAACCGACCCCATAGGCGGCAGCGAGATCGGCCAGGTCCGGGTTGCCATAGGTTTCCATGTGCCGGGGTCGGGCCAGCGCCGATTCAAGCAGCCCGTCGTCGCGCAGGCCCGGCGCACCGCCGTGCTCAGCGAGACTCTCGTCGTGCAACAGGCACAGCATGCGCCTGTCGATCCAGCGCCAGCGGGTCATTTGGCAAGCTGGTGAAAGGTGTCCCGGAACTCGTGCATGAACTCACGTCCCGCCGCGATCTGCTCCTCAAGGCCGGGATCGTACGGGGTCAGGGTCACTCCATTGGTGGCCTCGGTGACGAACAGCGTGTCGCCCTTTTCCACCTTGAGTTTCGCCAGCACTTCCTTCGGCAGGATCACACCAACCGAATTGCCAATCTGGGTGAGCTTGAGGGCCGTCATGGGAGCCTCCCAGTGCGGTTATAACAGACGTTATACTGCCTTGCGTTTGAGGATCTGGCAAGGCTGCGTGTCATCAGGGGATGCGTAGCGGAGACGGGTTTGCATATTTGACAAAACGGCAAATCTGCGAAGTGCAGCAATGGGCGGTGGCCGTCGGCCGATTAGACTGCGGACCGGCCCCACTCGCTGCAGCCAGGCTCGAATCCATGGCGCGTACCCCACGCGATGTTCGCTCGTTGCTGTCTCTGGTGGCCGCCCTGGCAGTCATCGCAGTCGCGGCACGCCCGGTGAATCTGATTCTGCATACGCCGAAGACCTACTACGGCAGCGGCGGATACTGGGTCGGCTCCATCGTCGCCGCCGCGATGATCCTGGCATTCAGCTATGCCCTGTGGCGCCGCGAGCGCTGGGCACGCTGGGTACTCGCCACTGTGTTAACGACCTTCGGCGCCTTCACCTTGGCGGTGGCACTTGAGAGTCACGCCAAGGATCTCGAACCCGCGTATCTGGTCATCGAACGTATTCGCGGGCTGCTCCTGCTGGCGCTGGCGCTCACCGTGTTTGCATCGGATCGTGTTCACGAGCACATCACGGGAATCACGCACGAAGCGGATGACGATGCCGCTGACGACAACCGCCGCCAGACGGTGGCTCACATGCCCCGCAGTGAAGCCCGTAAGCTGCAAGTTGGAAGGAAAGACCGCTGGCTGGCGACCGGTGCGATTCTGGCCGGACTGTGGTTCTTTTCTTCCGCTTATTCAGTGCTGCTCGATCTGCAGTATTTCGTCAAGAGCGGCCGCTCCCTGAGTCTGAGCATCCTGCCACCAGTGGTAGATATCAGCATGTCAGCCTTCAGCGCGCTGGCGACGGCGCTGAGCGCATGGGCTTTCATGACCGCACCCTCGCGGCTGCGCTATGCCTGCCTCCTCGCCCCGCTACTCAGCATATTCTGCCTGCTGACGGGCTACTTTCTCGGCATCGGCGGCGTCGCCATCAATCTCATGTTGCTCGCACTGGCAGCGCTCAACTGGCGCAAGCTTGGCAGCCGTCCGGATGATGCGTCCGGGCAGCTGACCGGCTGCGGTTGAATCCCCGTG
>JAHDYN010000079.1:0-5397 GCA_023383735.1 Gammaproteobacteria bacterium
TCGATGGCGGCACAGACTACGACCACCTCGGCGCCGTCCTTGATCGCGTGCGCCTGCACCTGGTCGACGAATGCGTTGCCGGCCAGACCGCTCTCGTCGACATTGGCCACATACATCACCGGCTTGGCGGTGAGCAGGAACATCTCGTCGATGGCCTGACGATGCTCGTCCGGCACCGTGAAGGTACGCGCCGGCTGGCCGCTGTCCAGATGCGCGCGCAGCTTCTGCAGCAGGTCCCGGCGCACCACGTCTTCCTTCTTGCCGGCCTTGGCCTGCTTCTCGGCTTTCTCCGCCGCCTTCTCGACAGCGGCGTAATCGGCGAGCAGCAGCTCGGTGTTGATCACTTCGATATCGTGGATCGGATCGATGCGCCCGGACACGTGCACGACATCGGTGTTTTCGAAGCAGCGCACCACGTGCGCGATGGCATGCGTTTCGCGGATGTTGGCGAGAAACTTGTTGCCGAGCCCCTCGCCCTTGGAAGCGCCGGCCACCAGACCGGCGATATCGACGAACTCGACCGTGGCCGGCATGATGCGTTCCGGTCTGGCCAGTGCAGCGAGCTGTTGCAGACGCGGATCGGGCACCTCGACGATGCCGACGTTCGGGTCAATCGTGCAGAACGGATAGTTCTCGGCAGGGATCCCCGCCGCTGTCAGTGCATTGAAAAGGGTGGACTTGCCGACATTGGGCAAACCGACGATGCCGCAGCGTATGGCCATGAATTGCAACCGGGAGGTTCAGAAGGGCGGCCAATTTACAGGAAAAAGCCGCTGACCGGACACCGGAAACGTGCCGGCAGGCCAATACAGGGCTGGCGCGGCCCGACCGGGCGATATTTCCCGCTGATTGCGCAGATTACTTCGGTCTTCCAGGCTCAGCCGAAACGGGAGACCCGGCTTTCAGCTCGTCGAGCCCCTTGATGCAGATCATGGCCCACTGCCGGAAGAGCCGCCGGAAATCACTGCGGTTGCTCACGCTGTTTGTCCAGGTGACGAAGCCCGTACCGCGCGCCTCGCGTCGATCCACGGCCATGCCAAGCAGCGCGCCGCTGACGGAATCATGCGCCTTGAGCACCAGCGTGGCTTCGCCGGCGTCGATGGTGTAGCTGCGCGAGCGGTCCGGTGACATGACATCTGGCGCGTTGACATACAGCTTGACGATCGAAGGCGACAGGCGCAGCACCTCGCCGCCCGGCGCCGTGGCGATGACATACCCCGCCTTGCGGAACTCGTCCTCAAACACCTCCACCAGCCCGGAGCGGGAGGCCAAGGCGATCTTCTCCGCATCCTCCTGGCTGACCCGGCGCGACAGGTTGCGACTCTCGTTCATGTTGCGCATCCAGTCCTTGTCGAAGGCCACATCGGGCTCATCGATGATCACGGCGCTGTACTGACGGAAATCCGCACCGGGCAACAGCCAGGCTTCGTCCACCCGTTTGGGCTTGACCTCGACCAGACCATCGAGCTCCGGCGAGGTCGCGGCCACGACCGGCATTGACAGCACGGCCAACAAAGCTGTCGCTGCCAACAGACAGCGTGAAAAGGCACCCATCGGCTACACCTCCCTGCAACACGCACCCGGAAAATCGTCCCGCCCCGGGCGCGACCACCCATCGGCGGCAGGATGCAAGGATAGCGCGAGCCATGCGCCGGGCAAGGCGGGCTTTGCTAGCATCATTGCTTCTGCGCAACGGCCCTGGCCGGGCCCCTCACCACACAGGTTCATGCCCATGTTCGAAACCACCCTCGCCGGCAGCCTGCCGCGGCCCGACTGGCTCGCCGAACCGGAAACGCTGAAGGGCGCCTGGAAACTCGGCGGCCAGGCACTGGAGGACGGCAAACGCCGCGCGGCAGCGGAATGGCTGCGGCATGAGGAAGAGGCCGGCATCGACATCGTCACCAATGGCGAGGTGTTCCGCAGCCATTTCGTGCATGGTTTTCTCGAAGGCCTGACCGGCATCGACTGGCAGAAGATGACCCGCATGGGCATCCGCAACAATCGCTACGAACTCGAGGTGCCCACGGTCGTGGCGCCGCTTGGCCGGCCCGCCCCCGTGCATCTCGACGAGGTGCGCTTCAGCCGCGCGCAGACCCGACGGAAGTTCAAGTTCACCCTGCCCGGCCCGATGACGATCTGCGACACCATCGCCGATGGCTACTACGGCAGCCGGCCCCGGATGGCGATGGCTTTTGCCGAAATCCTCAATGCCGAGGCCCGTGAACTGGTCGCCGCTGGCGTCGACATCATCCAGTTCGATGAACCGGCCTTCAACGTGTTTACCCGCGAGGTGCAGGAGTGGGGCATCGCGGCACTGCACCGTGCAATAGAGGGGCTGCCCTGCACGACGGCAGTGCACATCTGCTACGGCTACGGCATCCAGGCCAACATCGACTGGAAGGCCACGCTGGGCAGCGAATGGCGACAGTACGAGGAAATCTTCCCGGCACTGAATGCGAGCCGCATCGACCAGATCTCACTGGAGTGTGCCGGCTCGAAAGTACCGCTGTCGCTGCTGCGGCTGCTGCCCGACAAGCAGCTGATGGTCGGCGCGATCCAGGTGACGGCCGACCACGTCGAAACCCCGGAAGAAGTGCTGGCCACGCTGGAGGCCGCCGCCGAACACGTGGACCTCGAGCGCATCATGCCGTGCACCAACTGCGGCATGGCGCCGATCGGCTACGAAGTGGCGCTCGGCAAGCTCAGGGCGCTAGGCGCTGACGCGCGGCTGATGCGCGCCAGGCATCCGGGCTAGTCTCCTCAGCTCAGCGCACTGCGGCGCCAAAGCGCATCTGCACATTGAGGCCGAACGTGCGCTCGCGCGGGTAGGTGACTGTATAGCGCAGTGGCACGAACTCGTCGAAGTTCGGCCGGGGGCCCTGATCAACGTAGGGTGGATACTGGTTATCGGTGTTTGCCCAGTAGATGTCGCGGAAAGCGGCAACGGGGTTGCCGTCGTCAAACAGGTTACGGGTCCAGAACTCGATGGTGTACTGGCCATTGCGCACACCGAGCCGTGTATTCACATAGGTATGTTCCGGCAGCCAGCTCTGGTTGTCGTTGCCCACGTAAACCGAGCTCTGATAGTTGACATCGGCCCCGGCATACCAATCCCAGTCAGCCACCAGCAGGCGCTTGTAGTCCAGGGAACCGCTGATCAGCCACTCCGGCTGACGCAGCAGCTTGTTGCCCGACACATCGCCGTCAGGCGCGAATGTCGGGAACAATTCGAAGACGTCCTGTGAGGCGTTATCAAGTTCTGCATCGGCCCAGCCCAGGGTAAAGCGTCCGGTCAGGTTTTCGGTGAATCCCGCATTCGCCTCGAGCTCGAAGCCCCATACATCGGCATCGCCAGCGTTGACATTCAGGCCGACGGGCTGCTCCAGCGTCAGGCCATTTTCCGGATTCGTTTCAGTCAGCTGCCGCAGCACGATCTTCTTCCAGTCGTTATAGAACACGGCGGTACTGATCGTGAGCCGCCCGTCGAAAGCAGCGCCCTTGAGGCCCAGCTCGTAGGCCGTCAGTTCTTCCGGTTCGAAGGTATTGGTAATCACGACGGTCTCCGTACCGCCCGGAACAATCTGGCTGCCGGACGCCAGTTGCAGGCCACCAGGTTTCTCGCCGTAGGCGATTGAACCGTAGACCATCCAGTCTGAATTGATCTTGAAGTCCAGACCGACACGACCTGTCACGGACTCGAAACGTGCCGTACCGTGACCGCTGCACTGGCCGGGCGTACCAGGCCTCACCGGGCCTTCCAGACTCGTGAACTGGCAGTCAGGGCCATACAGCGCCACTGGCGCTGTCTCCCGGAGATCAAACTTGTCATCGCCGGTCAGGGACAGAAGGCTGTCGGGATACACGCAGCCACCGAGGACACCGCTGGTCGTCGCCGAGGTGTAGCACTTGTTGTAACGGAGGTTGTTGATTTCCTGCGCTTCCTGCGAGTAACGCAATTCGGCACGGCCGATCAGGCGGTCGGTGATGTCGAAGTCCATGCCGGTGAAGATGGCCCAGCCGTCGGTATCGTCGTCCGCGACCTTGCGCCCCAGCGGATCGAGGCCACCATCGGGCGTAAAGGTCTCGTAGAAAATTGCGGTACCGATGGCGAGCGCCAGCTCATCAAATGGCGCAAAGCCGATCGCTCCGCCATCAGGCAGCACCTGATTGGTCGCAATGGTGCCACCCGGATAGGCCGTCTCATCGACGTGATACCAGTAGGCTCCTGCGGTATAGCGGAAAGCGCGATCCTGGGAACTCGTATAGCGCAGCTCCTGGCTGTACTCCTCCGTCTCTGCACCCAGCTCCCGGTCATAGATGCCGGTGAACAGGCTCAGGTTGGCAGGATTGGCACCGCAACTGTTCGGGATACCCGGTGTGTAGTCGGCATTCGCGCAATAGAGGAATCGCGTATTTTCACCCAGGCTGCGCGAGAAATCAGACACCGAGCTCTGCTTCACCTTCGAATAGCCGGTCAGTGCAGACAGCGTTCCGTTTTCGTGCAGATCCCATGCCACCCGCAGGTTGGCGCGATCCAGCTCGCGGTTCTCGCCGGTCGCCTGTACGACCTTGGGGATGGCATCGCTGCCATTCAGGCCGGGGACAGCTTCGATCTTCGGCACCTTGCCGCAGAAGTTCTGCAACCGCTCTGTATCGTTGTTGTCGTTGACGCGATCCTCGCAGTTGGTCGGCAAAGCAACCGATGCGGATTCATCGATGTCATCGTTGGACTTGTAGTAGCTCAGATTGACTTCCCAGTCATCGGCCGGCAGCCACAGCAGGGCACCCTGGAAACTGCGGAAGCGGTAACCGCCCAGGTCGTTCTGCGGCGCAAGCGAGTTGTCGTAGGAGCCATCCCAGTCATCGTAGAGCAGACCGACACGGCCGCGCAGTTGCTCGCCGAGGATCGGCCCGCTCATGCCGCCCTGGGCCTTGATCTTGCCGTCGTTACCGACCTCGAAGACGGTCTTCGCCTCGAACTCCTCGCTCGGCGGCTTGGTCACGTAGTTGATGGCGCCGCTGAAGGCGTTGCGACCATAAAGGGCGCTCTGTGGTCCCTTCACCACCTCAATGCGCTCGATGTCGAGCTGGCTGAAGTTGAGGCCCTCGCGACCCGAGATGTATACGCCATCAACAAAGATGGCCGCATTGTTCTGCCCGAAGATGTCGGTAGGCGCAATGCCACGAATCACCGGCACCGGCAGGTTTTCGCCGAAGGCATTGAAGAAGGACAAGCCCGGCGTCAGCGCCGCCACATCAGCAAGATTGGTGATGCCCTTGCTCTCAATGGTGTTGGAGTCGAAGGCCGTGATCGCCAGCGGCACCTCCTGCAGGTTTTCCTCCACCTTGCGCGCAGTCACCACGATCTCCTGGATCGCGGCGCTGCTCCGCTCTCTG
>JAHDYN010000079.1:5407-7444 GCA_023383735.1 Gammaproteobacteria bacterium
GCCGGCAGCGTGATCGGCTCGGCGCTCTTCGGGGCGCTGGCCGGCACCGGTGCGTCGTCAGCCTGCCCCCATGCGCAGAAACTGCTACCAAGCAGGACAGCCATGAGCGCCATCGCGGCACCGAGGCGCCGCCGCAAGCCGCGCATCGCCATTGCACCGAGCAGCAGCAGACTCCAGAGATCCAATGCCCCGCCACCACCGACTGCCGGCCGTTCGGTCACGGTGATACTGACCGGGCCTACCACGAAATCGCCATCGGCATCGGTCAAGGTCACTGCGCAGCTGTCGGCACCGACAAAATCGGCGCTGCCCGGCGTGTAGACGATCTTGCCGGTGGCATCACCCGGACTGACGGTGCATGAGCCACTGGTACCCTGCGTGGTGACGACCAGCGTGTGTTCGGCGGCACTGCCGTTGCCCAGCGTGATGCTTGGCTCAAGCGGCACGGATGCCTTGCCCTGGCCGGTCACGATGTAGCTGTGGGTAATGATCGGGCTGGCATCGTTGACGAGAACGGTCAACACGCCGGAGTCGTTATCACCTTCCCGGTCGGTGATCACATACGTGAAGCTGTCCGATCCGCTGACAAATGCCGGATCGGTCACCGTGTAGGTAATGATGGTTCCCGCCACCGTCGCATTGCCGCGGCCGCCCTGCGCACTGATCGTCACAACCGAAGGCGTATCGCCCAGCCCGGTGCCGGGTACCGTGTAGCTTCCGGTCTGGCCGACCGGCGTCGCGCCCGCCGTATCGATGGAAATACTGTCATCCGCTGCGACCGGAATCCTGTTGTTGACGGTAACCGAAACAACGGCGGTATCGGGTGGCAGCACACCATCGTCGATCGTGTAGCTGAAAGTCTCGGTATAGGTCGGCGTATTGACAGCCGATGCGGGCGTGTAGGTCACCACGATACCGGCGGGGGCACCGCCGTTGCCGGCTGTAACCAATGCACTGCCGCCGGCACTGAAGGAACCGGAATTCACCGAGACCGTGACCGTGTTGTCAAAGCCCGTGTCATTGGCGCCCACGTTGATGTTTACCGGCTGATTGCGCGTTGTCGTCGCGACATCGTCCTTGGCGCCAAGTCCGACGGCCAGCGTCACCGTGGCCGTATCAGTGGTAACGCCATCGGCATCGAGCACGGTGTAGACAAGACTGTCAGTACCGACCGCACCGATATTCGCCGTGTAGTTGATGCGAACGCCGGCCTGCGGGCCAGGTGAGCCCGAAACGACCGCCGTGCCCTTGGTCGGGAGCGTCGTCACCGTCACCGTGACGTCATCTGCAAACGCCGTATCGTTGGCCATCACGTCGATGGGCAAGGCAACGCCCTCATCTGCCGGAAACGGGCCATCGTCGTTGGCAGCTGGCGCAACACGATCCGCACTGAAATAACCGCTGGTCCACGAGTTGCAGGTGGCGCTGTAGCTGCCGGTCCCGGTGGTGTTGTCGCCACAACGTGTGGTGCCGAAGACCCGGTAGTCTTCGACATTGAAGCCTTCAATCGCAATCACATTGCCGACGGAATTGGTGGAGACCTTGAGGAGCAGCTGGTCCCAGCCCACATCTTCGGCAGCACCGCGCTCACCGCCCACCACGCAGCCACCTGAAACTGCACAAGGGCCATTCACGCCCAGATAGGGTGCGAGGGACACCTGGCTGTCACGGCAATCGTTGGACTCGACGCCAGTGGCCGACTTCGAGTCGATGCAGGCGAGGTTGGTCACCGTGCCAACCGTCTTCGCACCGAAGTTGCTCTCCAGGCTGCCAAGGCCGGCAGTGGTGGTGCCATTCCAGAAGTCCGGCTCCACCGAGGGCGTATTGAAGGAGTGGCCACAACCCACGAAACCAAAGCCCAGACCGAGACAGGGGCCCGCCTGGCTGTAGGTCAGCGGGGACGGAAAGCCCTCGGAACCAATGACGTAATCAAAGCCACCGGAACCGTTGGCTGTCGCGCTGCTCGCTGTCGTCGCCGACAACACCTGCGTCATGCTGTCGTACTTGTCGACCACCGAGGAGCCGTAGCTGCGCACG
>JAHDYN010000080.1 GCA_023383735.1 Gammaproteobacteria bacterium
CTATCGGGACGCGGTGCGCCTCTACTACCTGGAACAGGTGGCCTACAGTTTCGGCTCGCCGCTGTTTCGCATCCACGGCGGCATCAACGCGGCAACACGCAGGCAAAGCTGCATCGAGGTCAGTTCGATCATCGCCACGGTGGGACGTTCTCCGGCGGTCGCTGACCTGATGGACTGCTATGTGCCGCCACTGAACAACAAGACGCTGTTCAGGCGCGATTCCAACCTGTGCCTCTACTGCGGACAACAACATCCGGTGCGCGACCTCACACGCGATCATGTGCAACCACTGTCGAGGAAGGGCACCGACACGTGGAACAACGTCGTAACCGCCTGCCGGCGCTGCAACAACCACAAGGGCGGCATGACACCGGAGCAGGCCGGCATGCAACTGATCGCCGTACCCTTTACGCCGACCTACGCCGAGTACATCTATCTCAAGGGCCGTCGCGTACTCGCCGACCAGATGGAATTCCTGCTCGCGCACATTCCGCGCACGAGTCCGCTGCACCATCGGCTGGCATCCAGCCTGAAAGCTGGCACACTGGCCCTGCAGTCCGACTCCGGAGCCAGGCATGACCGACAGTAATATCGAATCGATCCTCCACGAAAACCGCAGCTTCCCGCCACCACTCGCCTTCGCCGCCAAAGCCCGGATCACGCCTGCCGAATTCGCTGCGCTCAATACCGAGGCAGCGCGTGACAACGTCGCCTTCTGGACGCGGCTGGCGCGCGAAGAGCTCAGCTGGCACACGAAGTTCAAACAGACACTCGATGACTCCCAGGCGCCGAACTATCGCTGGTTTGCCGACGGCATGCTCAATGCCTCCCACAACTGTCTGGACGTGCACCTGGCGGCGAACGGCGACAAGCCCGCCATCATCTTCGAGGGCGAACCCGGCGACAGCCACACGCTCACCTACCGCCAGCTGACGGCCGAGGTCTGCCGGTTTGCCAACGCACTGAAGGCCCAGGGCATTCAACCCGGCGACCGCATCGTCATCTATATGCCGATGGTGCCCGAGGCGGTCATCGCCATGCAGGCCTGCGCGCGCATCGGCGCGACGCACTCCGTGGTGTTCGGCGGCTTCTCGGCCAACTCGCTGCGCGACCGGATCAACGATGCCGGCGCGAAGATGGTCATTACCGCCGACGGAGGCTGGCGTGGCGGCAGGAGCATCGAACTCAAGTCGGCCGTCGATGCGGCGCTTGCGGATAACGGCAAGACGGTCGGGAAGGTCATCGTGCTCAAGCGCACCGGCGAACCGGTTGCCATGCAGGAAGGCCGCGACCTGTGGTGGTCGGATGTCGTGAAGGGCCAGCGCGATCGCTGCGAGCCCGCCTGGGTGGGCGCGGAGCATCCGCTGTTTCTGCTCTATACCTCGGGCTCCACCGGCAAGCCCAAAGGCATTCAGCACTCGACTGCCGGCTATCTGCTGAGCGCAAAGCTGACTTCGCAATGGGTATTCGACCTGCGCGACGATGACGTGTTCTGGTGCACCGCCGATGTCGGCTGGGTGACCGGACACACCTATGTCTGCTACGGCCCGCTGGCGGCCGGCGCCACCATCGTGATGTACGAAGGTGCGCCGATGCATCCGGACGGGGGACGCTTCTGGAAGATCTGCGAGAAACACGGCGTCACCATCTTCTACACCGCGCCGACGGCGCTGCGCGCCCTGATGAAGCTCGGCGACGGGATCCCCGCGAAATACGACCTGTCGAAGCTCAGACTGCTCGGCAGCGTCGGCGAACCGATCAATCCGGAGGCCTGGATCTGGTATCACACCGTGATCGGCGGCGGGCGCTGCCCGATCGTCGATACCTGGTGGCAGACCGAAACCGGCGCGATCATGGCCAGCCCGATACCGGGCGTCACGGCGACCAAGCCGGGTTCGTGCACCACGCCGGTACCCGGCATCGACATGGCCGTCGTGGATGACAACGGCAATCCGGTCGGCAACCCCGAACAGGGCGGCTGGCTGGTGGTCCGCAAACCCTGGCCCGGCATGCTGCGGACCATCTGGGGCGACAACGCACGCTATCTCTCCACCTACTGGGCGCGATTTGGCAACTGTTACTACGTGGCCGGCGATACCGCCCATCAGGACCAGGACGGTTATTTCTGGTGCATGGGCCGCGCCGACGATGTGTTCAAGGTATCCGGCCACCGGCTGGGCACGATGGAGGTCGAGTCGGCTTTTGTGGCGCACCCGCGCGTGGCCGAGGCCGCCGTCGTCAGTCGCCCGCATGACATCAAGGGCGAATCGATCTTTGCCTACGTGGTATGCCGCGGGACACGCCCGACCGGTACGGATGCCGAACAGCTGAGCGCCGAACTCCGCGAGTTCGTCGGCAAGGAACTCGGCGCCATCGCCAAGCCCGACGACATCCGCTTTGCCGACAACCTGCCCAAGACCCGCTCCGGAAAGATCATGCGCCGCCTGCTGCGCGCCATTGCGCGCGACGAGAAAATCACCGAGGACATCTCCACGCTGGAGAACCCGGCCATCGTCGAGCAGTTGCGCGGGCGGGCCTGATCAGTACAGGAGCAGCTCGCGCCGCTCCTCTCGCCAGGCGCCTTCGTCGTGGTGCGCCAGCGCATCGAGGTCGCCAACGCCGGCCTGCGGATCATCGACCCACTCGCGCAGCAGCTCGCTGCCGTTGATCAGGTCGATGGCCAGCCGCTCGTGTTCGTACTCGTAGGCGAAGTCCCGCCACAGCGGATAGTCCGGCTGCAGCCTGCGCAGCGCCTTGAAGGCCAGCGCCTGCAGGCGCCACGGCCGGAACTTCGCATGATCGTAGGCCGGGTCGTCGACGTGGATCTGGATGCCGCTGCAAAGCTGACCGGCATGCTTGTGGAAGGTCGGCTCGAAGCAGCAGCTGCGCAGCCGGCAACCCTGCAGCCAGTCGGGGGCAAGCCGCTGCATTTCCTGCAGCAGGGCTGCCGTGTCGAGCGCGGGGGCGCCGAAGACTTCCAGCGGCCGGGTCGTGCCGCGGCCTTCTGAAAGCGTGGTGCCCTCGAGCATGACCGTGCCGGCATAGCAGCGCGCCATCGACAGGTTCGGCGCATTGGGGCTGGGATTGATCCAGCTGCGCTCACCGGTCGGCCAGCCATGACCAGGTGCCGCATCAGGCGCCCAGCCCTGCATGGCGATCACGCGGTAGTCGATATCGAGGCGCAGCGTGCGCACAAACCACTGGCCCAGTTCGCCGAGCGTCATGCCATGGCGCATCGGCAAGGGGCCGGCACCGACGAAACTCTCCCAGCCGGCACGCAGTGCCAGCCCCTCCACCGGCCGGCCGGCCGGATTCGGCCGATCGAGCACCCACACGGCTTTGCCGGCCCGCGCGCAGTCTTCGAGCACGTAGCGCAGCGTGGTCAGGAAGGTGTAGATGCGGCAACCCAGATCCTGCAGATCGACGAGCAGCACATCGAAGCTGTCCAGCATTGCCGATGTCGGCCGCCGTACCTGGCCATAGAGACTGTACACCGGGATGCCGTGGACCAGATCGACAAAGTCCGGCGACTCGATCATGTTGTCCTGCTTGTCGCCGCGCAGTCCGTGCTGGGGACCAAAGGCGCTCGCCACCCGCAAGCCGTCGATGGCCATCAGCGCATCCAGGCTGTGCACCAGGCCGGCCGTCACCGAGGCCGGATGGGCCAGCAGGCCAAGCCGGCGGCCGCGCAGTTCTTTCTGCAGCGGGCCCTCGTCCAGCAGTCGGTCTATGCCACATTTCATGTCTTGCCTGCTTCAGATTTCCAGCGCGAAAGATCCGGGATGATGAAAGTCCGGCTGCTTCGCCGGGTGTTTGAGCGCCCAGTGGCTGATGGTGCCGGATTGCTCCTCGATCACGGCCGCCAGCGCCAGGCGGAGACCGCCTGTATCGGCAGGCAGCATGGCCGCCGGCAACGTTGCCGTCAGCGACAGCTGGTCGGCCGCGCGCTGCCAGCGCAGTGCCGGCGCGCAGGCGAGATCCGGAGAGTTCATGCCGGCACGATACGCCGTGAAGGCATAAACCGCCCACTCGCCGGAGGGCGAAAAATTGAACTCGCGATAGCCGCGCGAGCCGGACCCCGCGACGAAGGCTTCAAAACAGGTGTGACGCCACAGCTCATCGGCACGCCCGGCGCCGGCGACCGGCGCGGGCAAACGCAAATGCGCCGCCTCCGCCTCCAGCCGGTAGCAGAGGCGGAGACCTCCGTCCGCCGTGCGCTGCAGACTCGCCGCCAGAGCCCGCACGCGGCTGCCGGCTGCGAAGGCACAAAGGCTCAGGGTTGTGGCGCCGGCGACGATGTGCGGCCTCCTTCATCCCGGCGCACCGTATCGATGCTGGCACAGAGCTGCCCGATACCGCGCAGCATCCGCTGGCCGGGCACGTTGAGCAGATCCGGATCCAGCACGAACAGGCCGCCGTGCCGGTTTGCCGGCAACGCCGGCCACGATCGCCACATCTGCAACGGCGAAGCATCGGCCGGGCTGGCCGGGCCGGGCTCGTAGTCGGCAGCGATGATCACCTCGGGCGCAGCCGCGATCACGGACTCCTGGCTGACCACCGGCGTGAGTCCGGCCGCAGTCTCGAAGATGTTGACCCCGCCACACAGCCGGATCGCCTCACCGATGAAGTGACTGCCGGTCGCGGTGACCAGCGGCTGCGCGGCGATCTGATAGAACACGCTGACCGGTTCGAGGTTGCTGTAGCGTTCGCGCAGGGCAGCGAGGCCACTGTCCCAGGCTTCGGCGGCGCGGCTGGCACTCGCTTCGGTGCCCGTCGCCATACCGATCAGGCGGATATGCCCGGCGATGTCTGCCAGCGTGCGCGGCTCCAGATCGATCACGCGATATCCCATGCGGCGCAGACGATCGAGCACAACCTGTGAATTGCCGCTCGGCCAGCCGAGTATCAGGTCGGGACGCAGGCTGGCAATCGCCTCGAGATCGACGCGGAAGGCATCACCGACTCGCGGTACCTGCCGGGCGGCGGCCGGGTAATCGCTGTATGCCACCACGCCAACCAGCTGCCGGCCGGCGCCGGCGGCATACACGAGTTCGGCGAGGTGCGGGGACAGCGTGACGATCCGCATCGCCGGGCCCTCGGGCGTTGCGGCTGCGCGATCCGGAAGACTGCGGTCGCAGCCGGCCAGCACAAGCATCCCGGCCAGCAGTGCGATCGCCCGCGGTCCGCGCCCGAATGCTCCGCTAGATGAGCCAGTCATACAGCGTCAGCACGGCAATCACCGGACACCAGATCATCCACAGCGTGCGCATGACCAGGCTGCGCGCACCGCGAATGCGCTCCAGTGCCTCGGCAGAATTGCCCACATCCAGGATCGAGCGGCCGGATGCCGCCATGCCCACCCGGGCAAGGATTTCATTGCTGCCTTCGGTAAAGGGCAGGCTGATCGCCGGCCCGCCGCTGCGCCAGCCGGACATCGCATCCTCGAAGTTTCCGGCCAGCACATAGCCGAGCATCAGCAGGCGCGAGGGAATCCATGCCAGCACACCATGCAGGGTGCGCACGGCCTCCCCCATGGCCGCAGGCGCCTCGCCGACCATGGTGTCGCCCGCGCCCTTGCCGGCGGCACGCACTTCGACCCGGTGCCGCATCAGGTCGACCACGCGGAAGGCCCAGGCACCGGTCGGTCCCAGCAACAGAAACCAGAAGACCACACCGAAGATGCGGTTGTTGGCCTGGGTGTATATCGCGCGTTCCACGGCTTCGTTGCAGGCGATCGGCGTTTCCGGTGGCGAGCGCTCCAGCAGTTCCTGGGCAACCTGGCGCTGTGTATCGGCATCACCGGACTCCAGCGCGGCAAGGTAGTCCTCCACCTCGTCATCGAGATCGCGCGGACCCAGCGAGAACAGCAACACGAAGACGGCAAACAGGAAGTACGGAATCCGGAGCAGCTCATCCCAGAGCAGCAGCGAAGCCGCTGCAACCGGCGCGACCAGCAGCAGCGTCAGCAGCAGCGTCAGGCTGACGGCAAGCCAGCTTCGCGCCTTTCGCAGCCGGCGCAGATGGTGATCGAACAGCGGATCGAGCCAGCGGAACTCGCGCAGGTGAAACAGGTGCGTGAGCATCCGCTCGGTGGCAAGGCCCAGCAACAGCGCCAGAAAATTCATGACATCAGTTTACCTGCGGCGGGCAAGCAATCGTTCCAGACGGGGCCAGTCAAAGGCAGGACCGGGATCGGTCTTGCGTCCCGGTGCGATATCGCAGTGGCCGACGACCGGCGCCCTGGCCAGCGACGGAATCCCGCGACGCAAGGCCTTTATGGTCGCACACAGGCGCTGGTACTGGGCAGTCGCGTAGGGCAGCTCGTCCGTACCCTCCAGCTCGATGCCCACCGAAAAGTCGTTGCAGTTGTCGCGGCCGGCAAAGCGCGAACGCCCGGCGTGCCAGGCGCGGCAATCGAGCGGCACGTACTGGATGACTTCGCCGTCGCGGCGGATCAGCAGATGGCTGGAGACGCGCAAGCCTTCCAGCTCGCTGAAAGCCGGATGCGCAGCCGGATCGAGCGTATTGCAGAACAGATGGTCGATCCACGGACCGCCGAATTCACCAGGCGGCAGGGAAATGCCATGCACGACGATGAGTTCCGGCACAACGCCGGGCGGACGCGCATCGCAGTTGGGCGAGGCCAGCTGGGTCGCGCCGCGCAGCTGGCCGCTGGCCGCATCGACGCGCAGCCTCGGCCGGCGCTTGCGCAGCTGCTTTCCCGTGCCGATCGGTGATAATCGCGCCATGCCACGTCCCCGCATCTACTCGCCCGAAGCCCTGCGCACCGGTGCCACGCAGCAGCTGTCGGAACCCGCCACCAGCCACGTTACGCGCGTGCTGCGGCTGACTGCCGGCGATCCTATCACCCTGTTCGATGGCACCGGCATCGACTATGCGGCGACGATCGTCGCGCCGGCCCGCAAGGGCGTGACGGTGCTGGTCGGCGACGGACAGCCGGTGGATCGCGAATCGCCGCTGCAACTGATCCTCCTGCAGGGCGTCTCGCGCGGGCCGCGCATGGACCTGGTGGTGCAGAAGGCCACCGAACTCGGCGTCAGCGCGATCCAGCCGGTGCTCACCGGACGCAGCGTCGTGAAGCTGGACGCCGAACGCAGCGCAGCCCGGCGCCAGCACTGGCAGGGCATCGTCATCAGCGCCTGCGAACAGTGCGGACGCTCGATCGTTCCGGAAGTGCGCGAGCCGCTGGAACTCGCCGCGGCACTCGGGAGCCTGGAGGCCGGCACCACCGGACTGATGCTCGACCCGGACGGGGATATCAACCTGACAGCGCTGCCGGCCGAGTGCCGGCACATCGCGCTGGCCATCGGCCCCGAAGGCGGCTTTACTGAAAACGAGCGCATGATCCTGGCCCGGGCCGGCTTCGGCCGGCTGCGCCTCGGGCCGCGCATCCTGCGCACCGAAACCGC
>JAHDYN010000081.1 GCA_023383735.1 Gammaproteobacteria bacterium
AAATGGATGCGATCGTGCGCGTTGCCCACTGCGCTGGCAAAGGCGCTGACCTGGCCCGGCGCCCAGAGTGCCCAGTCGCCGGCGGAAAAGGGATCGCGGTACCAGGAGTGGTAGGCGGCGACTTCGACCTTGCCCCGGGCTGCCGGGCGCACGGTGTAGAAGTCGTTCATGATTGCTTCCACCGCCGCCGTTTCATCCATGGTGTCCATCCAGGTGGCGTTTCGTCCGCGGATCCAGATGGTGAGACTGGTGATTTCCTGCGGCGTCTTGCCTTTGCGCTCGGCGACAACCATGCCGGCGAGGCCATTGCTGAAGATGTTCGGATTGCGGCCATCTTCCTCCCAGAAGGGTTGCTTGATGCCGAGGTGGAGCATGTTGACCGGCTGGGAGCCGAGGGTGTTGATGGCGAGCCCCTGCTTGCCGCCGATCAGCGGATCGATGCGCACGCGCCGCAGCACCGACATCGGCATGGAGCAGATCACGTGATCGGCCTTGTAGACCGTGCCGTCGGCGCAGTGCACTTCAGCGCCGGAACCGGCGGTGCGGATGCCGGTGACGTTGCGGTCCATGTGCACCGGCTTCCTGAGTCCGCCGGCCATTGCCTCGGGAATCGACTGGTTGCCGCCGGTGGCCGTGTAGCCGAAGGTCTTGCCGCCGAGTTGCGCCTGGATCATGGCGAAGGTGTGGCCGAACAGCACCATCATCGCCGAGACATCGTGGGCGGTGGTGCCGTGGTTGGGATTGTTGTTCCAGCACAGCTCGATGATCTCTTCGGACACGCCGAGGCTGACCAGCCAGTCATGCAGCGAGATGTCATACCTCGCGTTGGCCGGGTCGAGCCAGGCATCGCCGGTCTTGAGCGGATTGTTCTTGCCGATGATCGGCATCAGATAGGCCCAGGGCGGCAGTTGCTTCATGCCCTCGGGAAACGGGTTTTGCGGATGCGTGGGCCAGTCGGCCTTGGCAATCGCCTTGCTGTCGAGAACCAGTTCGCGGTCATTGAAGAAGGGGACGATCGGCGTGACATCGATGAGCCCCACCTTGAATCGCTTGCAGGCGTCCATCAGCCGCGCATAGCCGGGGCCGAAGGAGGTGCCACCCGATTCCGGGCTTCCGTTCACGTTGCGGTGGGAGAGTATCCGGCCGCCGACGCGGTTGCGCCCTTCGATGACCTGCACGTCGATACCCTGCTCCTCGAGCAGCAGCGCGGCATTGAGACCGGACAGGCCGGCGCCGATCACGATGACCTTCGCCCGATTTTGTGCGCGTACCGGCCCAAGTGCCGCAGCGACCGGTATTGCGCTGATGCCCTTGATGACCGTGCGGCGGCTGATGCCCGAAGTATTCTGCATATTGGTGTTCCTGCCCGATGTTGCCGGATGGCGTGATGCTACACCGTGGCGCCACGGGGCGCGAAATGCCCGGCACACGCGGGTGGCCGCTGGTCGGTGGCCTCAATTAGAATCGGCCTGTGCTTTGTGCACCTGACAGGGGATCTGCATGGCTGACCGAACTTCAAGTCTGATCAATCGCCGGGCGATGCTCGGGGTGCTGGGCGGCAGCGCGGTAGCTGGTGCCTTGCCCGCCGCGCCACTGCTGCCGTCACCGGCGCTGCAGCTCGACATGGACAAGCCCGAGGACAACCTGACCGCATGGATGAAGATGCGGGCCAGCCTGGAATCCCAGGACGTGTACTTCTGGTTCACCGGCGGACTCGATCTGGCCGCACCCGGCAAAGCGATCCGGCCGATCATCAATGTTGAAACGGTCATCCTGCGGCGTACCCAGCGCCTGGGCGCACACGCCTGGCATGTGACCGACTGGGAGGCCAGCATCTATCGCGATGTGGAGAGCGACGAGATCGTCGATGAGGTCGTCAACCCGGTAACCGGCGACAAGGTTCGGCCCTTCCACTACCGCGAGGGGCCGGTGACTTTCGATTACAACGCGGAGCGCCAGCCGCGGCTCGTCGGGCTGCCCACGCCCTTTGAGGAAAAGACCGAGCCTTTCCATCAGCGATGGCGGCAGGCCGGCGACGACCTGTGGATGGTCAAGGAGATGTACATCTGGGGCATCCCGCAGTGGCTGGATATCAAGCAGTTCCCGGACGAGACGCCGAAAACACCGATCAACGTGTCGTCGATCACCACCATGAAGTCGAGCCTTCGCGATGTCCTCGACCCGGCGCTGGCCTCTGTGCCCACCGAGTATTTCTATCAGGCGACTTCCGACTGGTTGCCGTGGATGAAGATGGGACAGCGGCCGGGCTTTGTGGTCTGGCACGAAGCCGGCAAGAAGCTGTTCAGCCTCGACGATCTGCCCTCGACCACCCGGACGGCCATGGAGCAGATCCATCCGCAGTGGTTTGCGCGGCCGGTGCCCTGGGAAGGGTTCACCAACATGTTCTTTCTCTACCGGCAGAAGTACGGCAGGAAATCAGCCGTGGCGGAGTGATGAGTGATGCGTGACCTCACGATGTTGCGCCTTGCGCTGCCTGGCCTGCTGGCGCTTTTTTGCTGGCACGTGCCGGCTCAGGCCGGCGTGTGCCGCAGCGAAGTGCGGCCGCTGCTGCTGCAGGCGGCACCTGACGCTGCGGCGCTCGCCGCGGCGCGCACGGTTTGCGAAACCGAGGCGAGCGCGGGTGATGCCGATGCCACCTACCAGCTGGCCCTGTTTCATCTGGGGCTGGGCGGTGAGTGGGATCCCGCCGAGGCGCTGCCTCTGATCCGTTCGGCGGCCGAGCGGGATGTGTCCGAAGCGCAGTACTGGCTGGCGTGGCAGTCGGAGAGTGGCCCTGAGCTGCCGCACGATGAGGTGGTTGCGCTCGACTGGTACCAGCGGGCCGCTGCGGGCCGGCATCGCCTGGCGCTTGAGCGGCTGGCCAGTGCCTGGGAGCGGGGCGAACTGGGCTTGCCGGTGGACGGCAGGCAGGCGCTCAGGCTGCGCGCGCAGATCCGCAAGTGTGAAGAGGAGAACGCCCGTTGACGGGGTGGCCTACCAGTTGCGGACCCGGCCCGTATCGACGTGGATGAAGTCGGAATCCGGGTAGTAGCCGACACCACCGGCGCGCAGACGCAGGCCCGCATCGCGCAGATCAGCCGTCCTTACGCCGGGCAGCCTGATATCGATGGCGCGACCGGACAGATGCAGGCTCCTAGTGGAGACACCGCCGCCCTTGCGGGCCAGCATCGCGTTGGTGGCCGGCGAGCGGAAGGCCGAAATGATCTCGAAGGGCCCCGTGCCCCGGACCTGCAGACGCAGTGCGTACAGGGTATCGAGCAGTGCCGGGTCGATCGGGTGCACTTCGCCGCTGCGGAAGTCGCGCAGCAGATGGTCGATGGTCAGCAGCGCATCGGGAATGTATCGGCCTGCTTCGCTGTATTCGATATCCAGCGCCTCGCCGGTATGAGTGTGATGAAAGGCCAGGCGCCGGGGCGCAGCTGCCGCATGCAGCAGGCCGGGCCACATCAGTACCGGGGTGGAAAGGGCAGCGAGGGCAAGGAATCGCCGTCTGCTGGTCGTGTTGCCCGCCATTTTTCTGCTCCGTCGGAGGGTCAGCCTGATGCGGTCGATTGTTCCAGACACGGTGCCCGCGGGGCAAGCCCGGGGTGCTGCCGGGCGGGAGATTTGCCGAACCGGATGCGCGAAGTGCCAAGCGGGTCACGTTCCGCCCTGCGTGCGTTCGTCGTTGCCGCGTTGCTGCTGTGGCTCCCGGCGGGGCAATCGGCGGTGCCGTCAGCTGCCGTGGCGGCCGAGCTGCAAGCGAACGTGCTGCGCTTGCGTGAAGCCGGCGGGATCTATGTGCAGGGCCTCGCGATCGCTTCGGCCGCGCTGCTGGCTGACTTTTATGCCGCCCGCAATTACCAGCCTGTCTGGACCAGCGAGGCGCGGGTCGAGGAGCTTTTCAGGCTGCTCGCAACCGCCGACAGCCATGGCCTGGATCCCGGCGACTACCACCTGCAGCAACTGCGCAATCTGCGTGAACAGAACGGGTCGGGCGAGGATCCGGCCCTTGCCGCAGCGCTCGACCTGCTGCTGACCGAGAGCCTGATCCGCTTTGGCTATCACCAGCGTTTTGGCAAGGTCAATCCCGCGCGCATGGAGCCCACCTGGAACTTCACCCGGCAGTTCCGGCCGGGACGCGAGCCCTTGTTGTCGGCCTTGCAGGAAATGGTTGCCGCACCCTCACTGCAGGCACTCCTCGGTCAGTGGATCGAGCGGGCGCCTCTCTACCGTGCCCTGCAGAAGGCGCTGGCAGACTACCGGAACATCGCCCGTGCCGGTGGCTGGCCGGTGATCGGGTCCGGTCCCGCGCTGCGCGAGGGCGATCGCGACCTGCGGGTGCCGGCATTGCGCCGCCACCTGGTCATCGTTGGCGATCTGCCGTCCGAGGCCGATTCCGGCGACGAGCATTTCGATGCCGTGCTCGTGGCGGGCGTGCGCGCGTTTCAGGAACGGCATGCCCTGGCTGCAGACGGCATCGCCGGTGCTGCCACGCTGGCGGCGATGAATGTCCCCGTCCAGCGGCGCATCGACCAGCTGCGTCTTTCGCTGGAAAGGGCACGCTGGGTGGCCGATGACACGGCCGGCGAGGTCATCGTGGTGAACATCGCCGGGAGCGAGGTATTCGCGGCGCGCAACGGCAGGGGGTCGATGACCTGGCTGGAGCTGAATCCCGCATGGACCCTGCCGCCGACCATCCTGCGCGAGGATGTGCTGCCACGCCTGCGCAAGGATCCGGGCTATCTGGCGGAGCACGAACTCAGCGTCATCGATGCCCGTGGGCGGGTGGTCGATCCGCGGACAGTTGACTGGCAGCGCGTGGGCAACCGCCCGCCCTATGTATTCAGGCAGGCACCCGGACCGAAGAACGCGCTGGGCCGGATCAAGTTCATGTTCCCCAATCCGCACGCCGTGTTTCTGCACGACACGCCGGCCCGTGCGCTGTTCGAGCGCACCGGGCGCCTGCTCAGCTCGGGTTGCGTGCGCATCGAGGATCCGCTGTCACTGGCCGAAATCGTGCTGGCCGACCCGGATCGCTGGAACCGGCAAAGCCTGCAGGCGGCGATCGATACCGGCAGGACGCAGATCCTCAGTCTTCCGCGACCCTGGCCGGTGCTGATCCTGTACTGGACAGCCGAGCTGGATGCGGCGGGCCGCGTGCGCTTCCTGCCCGATGTCTATGCTCGCGACCCGTCGCTGCTGCAGGCGCTGAACGGTGAAGTCATGCTCGAGTTTCCGTCAGGTTCCGGCTGACTGGCCTGAACCCGAGGAACCAGCTAAGGTGAGCGCCGATCCGGGTTGGGTATTGTCCGATGAAGCGCATTTTCAGGGCCGCAAAACTGGCCGTCGTGCTGGCCTTCCTGGCTGCCTGCGGCGGTGGTGGCGGCAGTCTCGACAATGAACTGGGCCTGCGCGTCATCAACGCTTCACCCGATGCACCGCCGATCAATTTCAGGCTCGATGGCGTGCTCTGGTTTCCGCTCGACTACAAGGGCAGCACGCGATTTACCGCGCTGACACCTGCGCCCAGGGAGATGGGTCTGGAGGTGGTCCTGCCGGGTGACGACGTCCTCATCGAGGAGTCGATGTCTTTGCTGGCCGGGCGCGAGTACACCACGATTGCGGTCGGCAAGCTGGGCGAGGGCGGCAGCTCGACGCTGCAGATGCTGAATATCGACAACCCGATGTCCGCGGTGCCGGTCGGCACGACGCGCGTCCAGTTCGTCCATGCCGCGCCGGACACTGCCGCCATCGATGTATACCTGACGGCCCTGACGGACAGCCTGGATGCCGCCACCCCGTCGTATACGCTCACCGGCTTCCAGCAGGTATCGGCGCAGCAGGACTTCAGCTCGGGTGAAGCGCAAAGCTGGCGCATCCGCGTGACGCCGTCCGGCAACAAGACCACGGTACTGTTCGATTCCGGTGCCGTAACGTTTCGCTCCACCATCAGCCTGCTGTTCGTCGTGGTCACCAATACGGGAGCCGGCACTGCACCGATTTCACTGCTGACCAATGACGGTACCTTCGGTGGCGAGGTTCTGGATGTGGCGACGCCTGCCGATGTGCGGGTATACAACGTGTCGCCGGATCTGCCCGCGCTGACGGCAACCGCGGAGCGGGCCCTGGGCAAGGACACGCTGCCGCCCGATCCGCCGCTGGCCTCGCCCTGCATCTACGATCCCACGCTGGCCTCCGATGACGTGCTGTGCGTGGCGCCGCCGCCCGAAGTCACGACCCTGGTGACGGGCCTCGGCTACCCGGCAGCGGGCAGTTACACCAGCCTTGATTTCAGCATTCCGCCACCGGACGGGTACCTGTTCCTGAACCCGGACAACTTCTATTCGTTCAGGGTGGCATCGAGCGATGTGCCGGAGACCACCCTGTTCGGCACCAACCTGTCGCTGCTGCAGGGCCGTCGCAACTCGCTGCTGGCGCTGGGCCTGGTGCCCGAGCCGGTCAACGGTACGGTGACCGCCAAAATCCTGACTGTGCTGACCGATGACATACGGCCGGTCGCGAGGATCGGCAGGCTGCGTATCGTCGATGCGTCGCCGGCGGGGAGTTTCGTGGACGTCTATATCGAGTTGCAGGGCACGGACATCACGGCGGAAAACGCCAGCCTGGGCGGCCTTGGATCAGGCAGCTCGACGGGCCACTTCAGTTTCGAGCCGGGGATCTATACGGTGACTTTCACCACCGCAGGCACCAAGACGGTGCTCGCCAGTGCCGATGTCAATGCCGTCAGTGGCAGCGTCTTTACCGTCGTGCTGGTCGATACTGCGCGCGCGACATCGAGCGACGGCACGCCGCCTGAGGTCATGGTGATCGACGATCTGCTCTGAGCGCGGCGCGACTCCCTGATCGGGAGGGAACCCGGCAATCAGGCGGGCTGTCAGCCGGCCGGTGCGTTCGGGTTGTCGAAACGAAAGCCGCGGCCCTGCACGCTTTCCATCACATCGATGGACAGGCCATCGGCGCGCGTCGCGCTCCACGGATCCACATCGATGCTGATCGGCTCGACCTTGACCGCAACGCTGCCGGGTCTCGGTGCTTCGAGCGACATGCTGTGCTTCCAGCTGCCATTGATCCTGAGGCAGATGGCCTTGCCCGGGTTCTTCTCCAGGGCATTCTTCATGATGTCCATGGCAGCCGGGCTGATCCGGATCGCCGGCGGTTTATCCGCTGCCGGTGGCGGGACGCCGAGTACGGTGCCGAGTTCGCCGGAATCGAACATCTCCTTGATGATGTCGCAACCGCCAACGAGTTCGCCACCCACATAGAGCTGGGGACTGGTCG
>JAHDYN010000082.1 GCA_023383735.1 Gammaproteobacteria bacterium
CGGTGACAGCAGGATCAGCCAGGCGAGCAGTTCACCGCGGCTGGCGGCGGCATAGATGCTGCCGGCATAGTCCATGAAGCCCAGCTTGCCCTCATAGGCACCGATCAGGCGTTTGCCCGCCATGTAGGCAACCGCGGGTACCAGACGTGCGCCGGCCAGACCGAGCCCGGCCAACAGCAGCAGCCAGCGGATAATCGTGGTGAATAGCCCGCGCATGGCGCATTGTCCCATTTATCCGCGATCTGTCATAACCCGGTGGCCGACCTTCGGGTCGGGATGGCCGGAGTTCTTCGGGTACGGAGACGGCGCAGCCGGGAACATCGGTAGCGACGGCGCAGCATCAGGATCCAGATGCTGGCGTGCACGCAACCTGCGCTGATCAGCAGCAGATAGCCGAGGATCCAGCCCGGATCGGGCAGGTAGATGCCGGAAGCAAGGGCCATGGCCCCCAGCAACAGATACAGGAAAGGCATGAGCGCATAGAGGGGCGCCGGAAGCCAGACGCGCTTCAGGAGCAGGCGGCACGCTGCAGTTCGGGAGCTTGACTGCCGGGTTGTTGCTGGTCTGTTGTGCATGCTGCCGCCTGATCACGGGCAGTGTCACCGGCGGGTCCGCTTCTGTCTGTGTGCAGGCTCACAAGGCCGGCTGCTCACTCGAAGCCGGGCACCGATGCGGGTGCCAGCGAGCGGGGTTCCTGACCGGTGAGTTGCTGTGCCTTGCGGCGCAGGGTCTGCAGCTCGGCAGTCTCGCCGTTGGCGATGAAGTCACGCACCAGGCTGGCGAGCCTGCTGCGGTTGCCGGTAGCCCGGCGCAGTTCGGCGTCGAGGTCGTGGAATACGATTACGGCACGCGCAGTGACCGGGCCGGTCGAGGAGGTGGTGCGCAGGCTGCGTGCCTTGCTGCCCCATTTTCGCAGGCTGCCGATGGTTTGCACATAACGCGTTTCGGATATCGTTCCGGAATCGAGCAGGGCGCGCAGCGCGAAATACTCGGCCAGGCCCTCGTCGATCCAGTCCTGTTCGGCGGGCGTCTTGAGGTCGGACAGCAGCACATGCACCATCTCGTGCACGATGGTGCTGGTGCCGTTCTCGCTGATCAGCGGCCGCTTCGCATTGACATAGATCGAATTGGGCGCCGACAGTGCGCCGAGCCACATCGGCTCGCCCGCTGCCACGATGTTCAGATAGGCGGGTGCATTGCCCAGTTCCGGAACGAGCTGCGGCAGGGTCCAGCGCAGCAGCGCCAGCATGGCCACCCGTTCCATGCGAATCCCCCGCGGGGCCGATACCGTGATCTCGCTGCCGGCGATCACGTCGCGCCGGGTACCGATGTCGCCGGCAATGATCCAGCCGAGCGGCCGGGCCCGCCTGCCGCCGGGGTTGGTTATCACCATATGCCCCGCCGGGTCGGGCAGGTAGGGCGTGATCACAGACCAGCCATCGGGGACCGCCACCGCCAGCACGCCGTGCAGCTGGCTGCCCTTCTTCAGCCGCCAGGCAGTGACCGGAAAGGCCTTGTCGCCGCGAAATATCGCCAGTTTGCTGCCAATCCATGCATCGTGGCTGGATGCATCCCGCGCCGAGCGCCGATGGCTCAGGCGGATCCGGTAGCGCAGTTCGCCGCCGTCTGCCGGCGGGTTCCAGATCAGTTTGCCGCCGCTGCGCCTGAGTTGCCCGTCAGCTGCCGGCTTGCCTGTCAGGGATTCAGCCGACAGCTGCAGCTCGCGCAGCTGGTTCCTGCTTTGCCCGACAACGATTCGGGCGTCGGCGCTGTCCGTGCTGCCGCGCAGTTGCAGCTCGAAACGCAGCTGGATTGACGGCGCCGCCAACGCAGCCTGCGGCGGAAGCGTCAGCAGGCACAGGATTACAGTGAGGCCGGCGCAGGCGCGCCGGGCAGCCGCAACAGGGATCAGGACAGGTCCTCCTGGACGATGAACTCGCGCAGCTCACCCGCCAGTTCCTTGCAGGCCGCAGTCTCGGTTCGCGCGATGAACGGCAGCGGCAGGATCAATGCCGGCACCATCGAGCTGCCGTGGACATGGGTGCTCACCTTGCCGGCGGCGCTCGATGCCTTCAGGTCCCAGACCCTGGCCGTATAGGTCCCGTCATCCTCCCACCAGACCAGGCCAAAACACCCGCCGCCGGCCGGGCTGGCTGCGCAGCTCATGCCGCCACCATCGGAGGTTTTTTTCGTGCTGCCATCGATCCACACCAGGTAACGCACGCCGCTGGCATTGATCCGTTCGCTCACGCCAGGGCGCGAAAGAAGTTCCGGCAGGTCCTTGATTTCCTGCGGCATGGTGCGTGGTTCCAGCCAGGGAAACAGGTCGTCGAGAAATTTCTCGCGCGGGTATACGTTGACGGCCTGGGCGCCGTCGTCCAGTTCGTCATCCATGCACTGCAGGAAATCGGTGCCGGTGCGGTTGCCCTTGTGGTAGCTGGTGGCGATGACCACCACCGATTCGTGGTCTTCGATCCCGGTCGTGGCGTTCTTGACGCCTTCCACACGGCTGGTGACGCATCCGGCACAGAGGCCGGCCACCAGCGTTGCGAGCAGCAGCCGGCTGGCGGCCTGGTCAGTTCTTCTCGTCGGTGCTGGCATCGGATTTCTCCCGCAGCAGTTCGTCGATTCCGGGTTGACCGGCAAACTCGATGCTGATGGTGGCAGCTGCATCGCGCATGGCGAGTACAGTCGCCTGTTCCATGGAGCTTGCCGGCTTCAGGGTGCTCTTGCCGGCTTCGCCATAGCCACTCAGCTTCCAGGCCGCGATCAGTTCGCCTTGTGGCCCGTACACCCTGAGAGTGTAGCGTATCCAAACCGCATACTGATCCGATGTCGACTGGTCCGGCAAGGAAATCTCGAAGGCATCGATTGCCGGCTCGATGATGACATCGAAGTTGGCCGGGTTTTCCGCCCCCGGCAGCGTGCTGATGTGCGCTGTATCGCGAAACAGGCGCTTGCCGAGGCGGTCGAAGAGCCCCACGTGGGCTGCCCCGAGCCCGATATCCCAGGCCGGCTTTCCTTCAGCGGTTTCGGTATGGCGGTAGTCCGCGAAGGCCGGCGTATAGAGGAGGCCGGCACGCAGCGGCAAGGTCTCGACAAGTGGTTCGGGGACGCGATCCGGAACGGTCAGCGACTGGCTGCAGGCAGTCGCGAACAGCAGGCAGAGGGTGGCCGCAACGAGACGACCTGGGGACATGGGTTACCCGCCAGTACTGGCGAGTATCGCCGCCGGCTTTTCAAAATTGTCGCGTCGCTCGGCAAAACCCAGGGGGTCCGGATGGATGATGATTTCGCAGTCCGGGTACACCTTCCAGATCTCGGCTTCCACCTGGTCGAGGATCTCGTGCGTATCGTGCAGCGAGGTGCCGGCATCAAGCTCGAGATGGAACTGCACGATGTATCCGGAGCCACTGAAGCGGGTACGCAGGTCGTGGAAACCAAGGACTTCCGGATGTGCTTTTGCGATGTCGCGGATCCGGCGACGGTCGACTTCGGGAATTTCGCGGTCGAGCAGTACATCGAGAGAATGCATCGCGATGCTCCAGGCGCCTGACACCAGATAAAGGGCCACGGCGCCGCCGACCAGCGGGTCCAGCCAGCGCACCCCGGTCATTGCCGTGCCGGCCACAGCACCGGCCACCACGACGTTGACCAGGACATCGGTCTTGTAGTGCATCGCATCGGCAGAAATGGCCAGTGATCCGGTCTTGCGCTTGACGTAGCTCTGATAGAAGACCAGGGCGATGGTTGCCAGTGTCGAGCCGGCCAGCACCGACACGCCAACACCGGCCTCCGTGATCTGCGTGGGTGCCATGAGGCGCTGTATGGCTTCGTAACAGACAAAAACGCCAGAGCCGCAGATGATCAGTGCCTGCAGCAGGGCCGCGAGCCCCTCCGACTTGCCATGTCCGAAGCGATGTTCCCGGTCCGCCGGTTCCAGCGAATAGCGGATGGCCCAGAAGGTCAGCAGCGAGGCCAGCACGTCGAGTACCGAGTCGGCGAGGGAACTCAATATCGAAACGGAATCGGTTGCCTGCCATGCCCAGACCTTGCTGACGACCAGGATGACGGCGACGAGAACCGACGCATAAGTGGCTGACTTCAGCAGCCATGCGCGTTCAGCCTTGCTGAGGCGGGCAGGGGTGTCGGTACGTTGCGAATTTCGGGTCACGGTCGATGGTCCAGGGTCTTGCGCGGAAGCCGCCACGCAATGTTGGCGACGACAAGGGACAGTATGCCATGTATCTGCCGGAGCATCATGGCCCGGCTCGCTGCGACCGGCTAATATCGCCACGCCCCTTCATTTGGCCCAGCGCCGCATGACACCCATCGAATTCCTGCAAGTCATTCTCATGGCGGCCGCATGGGGCGGTTCCTTTCTGTTTCTGCGCATGGCTGTCGGCGAATTCGGCGCGATAGCCCTGATCGGAATGCGCGTCACCATTGCCGGCCTCGTCTTGCTGCCCGGGATTGTCGGGAATCGGGTGTGGCGCCAGCAATTCCGGGACAACGCATTCCGGCTGATGGTGCTCGGCGTGATCAATGCCGCGCTCCCTTTTACCCTGTTTGCCTATGTGACCCTGTTTGTCACTGCCGGTTTCGCCTCGATCATCAATGCAACTGCGCCCTTGTTTACCGCGTTCCTGGCCTGGCTGTGGTTCAGGGAACGTCCGGGGCTGCTCGGTGTCATCGGTCTCGTCACGGGCTTCTCCGGCGTCGTGTTGCTGGTCGGCGGTGTGCCAACGGCTCAGAGCGGCACTGTGCTGGCGATAGCCGGTGCCTTCCTGGCCAGCTTTCTGTATGGCGTGTCGGCAAACTACGTCAAGACCCGGCTCGCCGGTGTGCATGCCTGGGTCATCACCGGTGGCAGTCTGGTCTTTGCCACGCTCTGGCTGTTGCCGCTCGCAGTCTGGCAGATGCCCGACCGTGTTCCCTCGACGCAGGCATGGGTAGCTGTCCTGCTGCTTGCCGTCCTGTGTACCAGCATCCCGAACATCTACTACTTCCGGCTGGTTGTCCGGGCCGGGCCCACGCGGGCCATGGCGGTGGCCTTCCTGATACCGGTGTTCGGCATGCTCTGGGGCGCACTCATGCTCGGCGAGGTGGTTACACTCACCATGCTGGCCGCTTGCAGCGTGATCCTGCTGGGCACGGCACTGGTCGGTGGCTTGACCAGCCGACGCTTGCGCTAGGCGCGAAGCATTCCGCAGGGTGAGTTGAGGGCATGGACACGACAGCTGAACGGCTGGCAGTTGCCGGGGAGACAGTCGAATGAACCCGGCCGGCGCAATACGTACGCCCGAGAGCCGCTTCGACACGCTGCCTGAATTCGGCTTCGCGCCGCACTATTGCCAGCTGCCCGATGCGTGCTTTGGCAGTCTGCGCATGCACTACCTGGATGAAGGGCCGGCCAGTGCGCCGGTGATCCTGCTGATGCACGGGCAGGGCACCTGGTCATACATGTACCGCAAGATGATCCCCTTGCTCGTCGCGGCGGGCTATCGCGTGGTCGTGCCGGATTACATCGGCTTTGGCCGTTCCGACAAGCTGCCGGATACGGAGGATTACAGCTTCCAGAAGCACGTGGACTGGCTGGTGTGCTTTCTCGACACCCTGCAGATCCGCGATGCGACTGCCTATCTGTTCGACTGGGGCGGTTATTTCGGTCTGCGCATTGCCGCCACGCATCCGCATTTCTTTGCGCGCCTGGTGTTGAGCAACACGATGTTGCCGCAAGGGCAGGGTGGCAGCGGGCGCGAGTGGTTTCTGAAATGGCGCGAGCAGCAGTTTGCCCTGCCGAAATTTCCGCAGGGCGAAATGGTCGATACGGGCGTCGTCGAGAAACTCCGCCCCGGAATCATCGAGGCCTACGACGCGCCCTATCCGGACGAGAGCTACAAGACCGGCCCGCGGCGCTGTCCCATGATCCTGCCGATCTGGCCCGACGACCCGGCCAGCATCGCCAACAAGGCGGCATGGGACAAGCTGGCGGGCTGGACGAAGCCGGTACTCACGCTGTTCAGCGCCAGTCTCGGCAACGGCAGTCTGGGGCCTGAGGCGATCAAGGCGCATATCCCCGGCGCGCAGGGTCAGTCGCATGCCTTGCTGGAACCGGCCGGTTTCTACATCGTCGAGGACAGGTATCGGGAGATTGCGGCCCGAATCGCGGAATTCGCCGGCTGTCCGGTCCAGACTTAGCGGCGACAATGGACACCATGCGTGCAGGCGCTGCAGGGATACACCGGCCGGGAACCGCCTACGATGGTCCGCGCCTGACACAGATCGACGGTTTGCGCGCGTTGGCGGCACTGGTGGTCGTCGCCTATCACTACACCACGCGTTTTGAACAGCGTTTCATGCACGTCAGTCCCCTCGGGATCTCCGTGCCCTGGGGTTACTTCGGCGTCAACCTGTTCTTTGCCATCAGCGGCTTCGTGATCTGCATGACGCTTGACAGGTGCAGGACGCCCCAGGACTTCATCGTTTCGCGTTTTGCCCGTCTCTATCCCACCTTCTGGGTGGCCGTGGCAGTGACCTGGCTGACGATCCAGCTGCATACCATGCCCGGCTACGCCATCAGCCTGAAGGCGGCGATCGCCAATCTCAGCATGGTGCACGCCTTCTTCGGGATCCCCGATGTGGATGGCGTGTACTGGTCGCTGCAGGTCGAACTGCTGTTCTACATCTGGATGCTGGCCATATGGTCGCTCGGGTTGCTGCGGCATACGCTCGGCGTGGGTTTCGTCTGGGCAGGACTCGCCGTGGCCTGGGGCGTGGGGCACTACCTGCTTGGCATGACGATGCCGGATGCGATGTCCCGGTTCATGCTGCTCGAATACATTCCCTGGTTCGTGATGGGCATGACCATCTACGTCAGTTTGCGGGACGAAGCGCGCTGGCGCGTGCCGCATGTCGCGCTGCTGGCGATGTGCATCATCGCGGTAGGGCTGCGCGGCGAATCCGAGTACATGCTCGCGGCGCTTGCCACCATCAGCCTCGTTCTGCTTGCATCGCGCGGTTCACTCGTTTGGCTTGCATCCCGGCCGTTCGTGTTTTGCGGCGCCATCTCCTACCCGCTCTATCTGATTCACGAAAAAATCGGCTGGGCTGTGCTGCTGCAGATTGAGCCGCTCCTGCCTTCGGTATGGCTGTCGATCGCGCTGGCAGTTTCTTGCAGCATCACCATCGCGACGGCTCTCCACTATTTCGTGGAAGATCCGTCA
>JAHDYN010000083.1:0-1071 GCA_023383735.1 Gammaproteobacteria bacterium
GGCACCGGTGGCGCGCACCGCTTCCGGCATGGTGTTGAACACCGGCAGGCCGAGGGCGGTTTCGCCGCCACGGCCCGGCGTGACGCCGGCGACGATCTGCGTGCCGTACTCGATGCACTGCTGGGCATGAAACGAGCCCTGCCTGCCGGTCAGGCCCTGGCAGATGATGCGGGAATTCTTGTTGACGAGAATGCTCATATCGATATCGCGGCTGAAGCCGCTCCTACCAGGAATTTCATGACAGTGCGGCGACAGCCTTGCGGGCTGCATCGCTGAGGTCGTCGGCCGGGATGATGGCGAGGCCGCTGTCCTTGAGCATCGCCCGGCCCTGTTCGACGTTGGTGCCTTCGAGACGCACCACCACCGGTACTGAAACGTTCACATCGCGCACCGCGCGGACGACACCCTCGGCGATCAGGTCGCAGCGCACGATGCCGCCGAAGATATTGACGAGGATGGCCTTCACGTCCGGGTTGGACAGGATCAGCTTGAAGGCGGCTGCCACCCGCTCGGGTGTTGCGCCACCGCCCACATCGAGAAAATTCGCCGGCTCGCCACCGTGCAGCTTGATGAGGTCCATGGTCGCCATGGCCAGGCCGGCGCCGTTGACCATGCAGGCGATGTTGCCATCGAGCGACACGTAGTTGAGGTCGTGCTCGGCGGCACGGCGCTCCATCTCGTCTTCCTGGCTGGCATCGCGCATGGTCTGCAGCTCGCGCTGCCGGAACAGGGCGTTGTCCTCGATATTGATCTTGGCATCCAGCGACAGCAGTTCGCCGGCCTTGGTGACGATCAGCGGATTGATCTCGACCAGGCTGGCATCGCACTCGTTGCACAGCCGGTAGAGCCTGGTGGCCAGCTCGACAAACTGCTTGACCTGTTCGTGATTCAGCCCGAGACCATAGGCCAGCTGACGCGCCTGGTAGGGCTGGAAGCCCGCGCCCGGATTGACCGCCACGGTGAGAATCTGTTCGGGCGTCTTCGCCGCGACCTCCTCGATGTCCATGCCGCCGGCTGCCGAGGCGATGAAGGCGATGCGTTCGCGGGCACGGTCGACGAGCAGGCTCAGAT
>JAHDYN010000083.1:1081-5447 GCA_023383735.1 Gammaproteobacteria bacterium
CACTCTGCTTGGTGACGAGCCGGGTACCGAGCATGGCCCGGGCCAGCTGGCCGGCCTCCTCCGCACTGCGCGCGAGCTTCACGCCACCGGCCTTGCCACGCCCACCGGCATGCACCTGGGCCTTGACCACCCAGACCTTGCCGCCGATACGCCCGGCGGCGGCGGATGCCTGGGTCGGGGTGCTGGCCACTTCACCGGCCGGAACCGGGATGGAAAAGCGGCGAAACAGTTCTTTGGCCTGGTATTCGTGCAGATTCATGATGGGTGCCTGGGTCGGCCCTGAGCAGGGAAGGCGCGTATTGTGTGCGATTCAGGCGCACTGTCAAACCACCGCCTTGCCGGCCGGGCAATGACTTCCAGTCCTGTTGCGGCGTTTGTCCGACCGCCGGAACCGGCGGGGGAAGTGGGAAAGGCGTCACGCTTTCAGGCAGGCGGGCATACATAATGTGTCTGCCCGGGTCTCCTGACACACGCAAACCGGATACATGGCCACAGCGGAACACACACTCAAATCGCCGGCTGCCGGCACGGCACCGGCGGCAGCCGCAGAGCCGCCCGCGCGGAGCATCGGCAGCGAGGCTTCGCGGCGGGTGCTGCGCTTTGTGGCGATTTTCCGTGTTGCCGTCGGCATCGTGATGCTGGTGATCGCCTTTGGTTTTCGCAATCCACAGCTGCTCGGCATCCGCGATACCGCCCTGTTTCTCGTCACCGCCACCGGCTACTGCCTGTTTGCGGTGCTGCTGCTCGTCTGGCAATGGCGGCGGCCGGTCATCATGCCGCGCCTGGTGCTCATCGAACTGCTGATCGACGTGCTGGCCATCAGCCTGCTGATGCATGCCAGCGGCGGGGTACGCAGCGGCCTCGGCGTTCTGATGGTGGTGTTCGTCGGCGCAGCCAGCCTGTCGCTGCAGGGCCGGCAGGCCTTTTTTGCCTCGGCTGTCGCTGCACTGGCCATCCTCGCCGAGCAGGGCCTGCGCGTGCTCGAGCACGGCGCACCGAGCGGCGACTTCGTCGCGGCTGGTGTGCTCGGTGCCATCATCTTCATGATCGCATCGGCGGCGTATCCGCTGGCCCGGCGCCTCGAAGAAAGCGAAGCGCTGGCCCGGCAGCGCGGCATCGATCTCGCCAACCTCGCCCAGCTGAACGACTACATCATCCAGAACCTGCGCGAGAGCATCGTGGTGGTCGACGCGGCCAACCGGGTGCGGCTCATCAACCAGTCGGCGGCCGAGCACACCGGCATCCGCACCCGCGAGCCGGGCCAGGATCTCGCCCAGCTGGCACCGCACCTGCACCGCATGCTCCGCGACTGGCGCCGGCAGGGGAATCCGCTGCTGCAACCGCCGTCCTTCCTGTCGGCCGACGGCAGCACGCGCATCAACGCCTACCTCGCCCCGCTCGGCGGCGGCGACGACGGCCCGGTGCTGATGTTCCTGGAAGATGCGGGCCTGCTGAGCCAGAAGGTGCAGCAAAGCAAGCTGGCGGCGCTCGGCCGGCTGTCGGCCAGCATCGCGCACGAGATCCGCAACCCGGTCGGTGCGCTGAGCCATGCCAGCCAGCTGCTCGAGGAATCGCCCCGGCTGGGTGCCGACGACCGCCGGCTGATCGACATCATTCGCACCAACTCGCGACGGGTCAACGAGATCATCGAAAACGTGCTGCAGCTCTCACGGCGCGAAACCAGCCGCCCCGAGCTGATCTATCTGGCCGGCTGGACCCGCGACTTCGCCGCGGAGTTCAGCTCAACGCTGGAACTGCACGAGGGCCAGCTCGGCATCACCAGCACCGAGGACGTGGAGGTGCGCGTCGATCCCAGTCATCTGCGCCAGGTCGTCTGGAACCTGTGCGAAAACGCCATCAAGTACGGCAGCAGCAACGGCGGCATCGCGGTCGAGATCGGCTTCGGGCGACTGCCCGGCAGCCGCCGCCCCTACCTGGAAGTCAGCGATTGCGGCGCCGGCATTCCGGACGAGATGCGCGAGCAGATCTTCGAGCCCTTCGCCACCGGACGCAGCGGCGGCACCGGGCTTGGCCTGTTCATCTCGCGCGAGCTCTGCGAATGCAATCGTGCGGCGCTGGTCTACGAAGCGCGCCGTGGTGGTGGCAGCGTGTTCCGGATCGTGTTCGCCGATCCGGCGCGCTGGGAAAACTGAGACAGCGGAGTCCGGAGAAGCGTGGCAAAACCAATCGCACTGGTCGTCGATGACGAGCCCGATATCCGGGAGCTGCTCGGCATCACCCTCGAACGCATGGATATCGATGTCTGTGCCTGCGCCGATATCACCGCCGCAAAGGAACAGCTGACGCGGCGCGCGTTCCAGCTCTGCCTGACCGACATGCGCCTGCCCGATGGCGACGGCATCGACCTGGTCGAGTGGATGCAGTTGCGCGGCATCACCACGCCAGTGGCGGTGATCACCGCCCACGGCAACGTGGAAAGCGCCGTACGCGCGCTCAAGGCCGGCGCCTTCGACTTCATCTCCAAGCCGGTGGACATCAAGGTGCTGCGCAAGCTGGTCGGCAGCGCACTGAAGGTTCCGCACAACGGCACGGCCGGCGGCAAGGCCCGGCTGCTCGGCGATTCGCCGGCCCTCGAGCAGCTGCGCGCAACCATCGCCAAGGTCGCACGCAGCCAGGCACCGGTGCATATCACCGGGGAGTCCGGCACCGGCAAGGAGCTGGTGGCGCGCATGATCCACGAACAGGGTGCGCGTGCCGAGGCGCCCTTCGTGCCGGTGAACTGCGGCGCGATCCCGGGCGAGCTGATGGAGAGCGAGTTCTTCGGTCATCGCAAGGGGTCCTTCACCGGCGCCGTCAGCGACAAGGACGGCCTGTTCCAGTCTGCCGAAGGCGGCACGCTGTTCATGGACGAGATCGCGGACCTGCCGCTGCCCATGCAGGTAAAGCTCCTGCGCGTGATCCAGGAAAAAACACTGCGGCCGGTGGGGCAGACCACCGAGCTGCCGGTGGACGTGCGCATCCTCTCGGCCACGCACAAGGATCTGCGCGCGCTGGTGGCCAGCGGCCACTTCCGCGAAGACCTCTACTACCGGATCAATGTCATCGAGCTGCGCGTGCCGCCGCTGCGCGAACGCGGCGACGACATCCTGCTGCTCGCCCGCCACATCCTGGCCCGACTCGCTGCAGGCATGGGCCTGCCGCCGCCGGAGCTGAGTGCGGGCGCCCGCGCCCGGCTCGCCAGCTACCACTTTCCCGGCAATGTGCGCGAACTGGAAAACATCCTCGAGCGGGCCATCGCGCTGTCCGGCGACGAGATCGCCGCCGAGGACATCCACGCAGGAGCGCCTTCAGGCGCGATCCCGGGTGGTATCGCGGCTGAAGCCGCTCCCACAGCGACCACGCCCCGCCTGGGCGACCGCCTCGAACTGGTCGAGCGCGAAACCATCGTCAAGGCGCTGGAAGAAAACCGCTACAACAAGACCGTCACGGCGAAGAAACTCGGCCTGACGCTGCGCGCCCTGCGCTACCGGATGCAGAAGCTCGGCATCGACTGACATGGACGGCATGGATGGAATCGCGCCTGAAGGCAGTTGCTCCTACGGCCGCTGCACCTCCTACAGGAGCGCCTTCAGGCGCGCCCCCCCGACGCAAAAACGTCCGAAAGTGACGCTGGGCGTCAGGTCGGCGGCCGGCGTGGCCTGAGCTTATGTTGTGCCGCCGCCGGAGCCGAAACAGCTGCAGCGCGGTTTTCCTTTGTACATCATGGCCTTGGCATCGCCAACCGCAGGCTGGCACGGATCCTGCAACGTATGGCTCGCAGGCCTCGGCCGCTGTTTCCAGTTCAACAACCATCAGGAGAGTTCGCTCATGAAGAAAATCCAACAGGGCTTCACGCTCATCGAATTGATGATCGTGGTTGCCATCATCGGCATCCTGGCCGCCATCGCCATCCCGGCCTACCAGGACTACACGATCCGCGCGCAGGTCACCGAAGGCCTCAATCTCGCCTCCGACCTGAAGGCGGGCGTCGGCGAGTTCTTTGCCAACGAGGGTGCATGGCCGGTTGACGAGGGCGACCTCGGCCTCACCGAAACGAAGTCCGGCAAGTACGTCGAGAACGTGACCGTATCGAACGGCACCATCGTGATCGACTTCGGCGGCGCTGCCAACGACAACCTGCTCAGCAGTGGTGACATTCTCAGCATCCGTCCGATGGTTAGCGCCAACGGCGACGTGGTCTGGCTGTGCGGCTACAACACGGGCGCCGATGCGGACCCGGCACTTGAGGACCCGGATTCCGGCGCCTCGGACGGCGACACGACGGACGTGCTGGAGAAGTACCTGCCCCAGTCCTGCCGCAGCGACACCTAAGACCGTCGCTCAAGGTCTGAGTCACGACGACCAC
>JAHDYN010000083.1:5457-7210 GCA_023383735.1 Gammaproteobacteria bacterium
TCCGGCGGAGCTGCAAGGCTCCCGGAAAGCCCCTGCCGCAAGGCAGGGGCTTTTTTCTTGTACAGGCCAACCGGATGCCTCCCTTGGGTCAAATCCCGTCAATTTCGTCACATTGCGCCACTGATTCAGTTGCGCCCGGCGCTGATCCTTAGTAACACTACGCACTTACCGTAATCCCCGTCCTGCCAAGCCAAGGAAGCCGATGGCCGTATCTGCCACCAATACGCCGCTCAGCGGCCTCTCCCGACGGTTGGTCCAGGACGGGCTGATCGCGGAAGACGCGGTCATTCACGCCATCAAGGGCGCGGAAGCCCAGCATATCGGCCTGGTGGCCTACCTTGTCGACCGGCAGCTGGTTGAAGCCTCGAAGATCGCCGTTGCCGCCTCCTCCGAGTTCGGCGTCCCTCTGCTCGACCTGGATGCCCTCGACCTGGACATGGAGGCGGTCAAGTCGGTAGACCAGCGCCTGCTGGCCAAACACCGGGTTTTGCCCCTGCTGCTTCGTGGCAAGCGCCTCTTCCTCGGGGTTTCCGATCCCACGGCCCATGCGGCCATCGACGAGATCAAGTTCCAGTCCGGCGTGCGCGTCGATCCGATCATCGTCGAGCAGGACAAGCTCGATGCGCTGGTCGTCAAGGCGCTCGAAGCCGTCGACACCTCGATGTCGAGCTTTGACGAAGACGACTTCGATCTGGAGAGCCTGCAGGTCAGCAGCGACGACGATGTGGTCGCCGATGACGTCGCCCGCGACGACATCGAAGACGCGCCGGTGGTGCGCTTTGTCAACAAGATCATGCTCGACGCGATCAAGCGCGGCGCCTCGGACATCCATTTCGAGCCCTACGAAAAGAACTACCGCGTGCGTACCCGGCTCGACGGTGTGCTGAAGCAGGTCGCCGCGCCGCCGCTCGCGCTGTCCAACAAGGTCACCGCACGTCTCAAGGTCATGTCGCGGCTCGACATCGCCGAACGCCGCGTGCCGCAGGACGGGCGCATCAAGCTGCGGCTGTCGAAGAACCGCGCCATCGATTTTCGCGTCAACACCTGTCCGACGCTGTTCGGCGAGAAGGTGGTGCTGCGTATACTCGACCCGACCGCTGCCAAGCTCGGCATCGAGGTGCTCGGTTACGAAGACTTCCAGCGCAAGCTGTACCTGGACGCACTGGCCAAGCCCTACGGCATGATCCTGGTGACCGGCCCGACCGGCAGCGGCAAGACCGTGTCGCTGTACACCGGCATCAATATCCTCAACACCGAGGACCGCAACATCTCGACCTGCGAAGACCCGGTCGAGATCAACGTCCCCGGCATCAACCAGGTGAACGTCAACCCCAAGGTGGGACTGACCTTCGCCTCGGCCCTGAAGGCCTTCCTGCGCCAGGACCCGGACGTGATCATGGTCGGCGAAATCCGCGACCTCGAGACCGCGGAGACCGCCATCAAGGCCGCCCAGACCGGCCATCTGGTGCTCTCGACCCTGCACACCAACGACGCACCGCGCACGCTGACGCGCATGGTGGACATGGGCGTGAAGCCCTATGCCATCGCCACCTCGGTACACCTGATCATCGCCCAGCGCCTGGCCCGGCGCCTCTGCGAGCAGTGCAAGGAATTGCGCGACATCCCCGACGACGCGCTGCTGAGCGAGGGTTTCAGCAAAGAGGACATTCGCGGCGGGCTGCGGGTCTTTGGCCCGATCGGCTGCAAGCAGTGCAATGACGGCTACAAGGGCCGGGTCGGCATCTACCAGGTG
>JAHDYN010000084.1 GCA_023383735.1 Gammaproteobacteria bacterium
CGCGGTGTTCTCCGTCTGTTTATCGATCGGCCGGAAGGGATTCGTGTCGAGGACTGTGAAGCGGTAAGCCGGCAGGTCAGTGGCCTGCTGGATGTCGAGGATCCGATCAGGGCCGACTATGACCTCGAGGTCTCGTCCCCGGGGATGGACCGCAAGCTGGTGAAGCCGGAACACTTCGACCGCTTTGCGGGTCAACCCGTCAAGGGAAGGTTCAGGGCGATGATTGGCGGGCGTCGGCGCTTTGCCGGGGTGCTGATCGGCAGGGAAGGTGATCGGGCCAGGCTTCAGGTCGATGGCACCGAGCTGACTGTACCGATCGAGGATATTGAATTGATACGACTGGTTCCGGTGTTTTGACCGGACTTGCATTGGGCGAACGAACTGCGCGCAGGTAAACCGATATGAGCAAGGAAATACTGCTGGTTGCTGAAGCTGTCTCCAACGAGAAGGCTGTTGACCGCGAAATCATTTTCGAGGCGCTGGAAGCTGCCCTGGCGTCGGCGACCCGCAAGCGATATGGCGATGAAGATGTGGATGTGCGCGTCAGCATCAATCGCGTGACTGGCGAATACGACACGTTTCGCCGGTGGAAGGTTTTTGCGGATGATTCCACGGAACTCGAAAGCCCTGAGCGCGAGCTGCGCATGATCGATGCGGTGGATATCGATCCGGCAGCGGAGCCGGGCGGGTATGTCGAGCAGCTCATTCCCTCGGTGGAATTCGGACGCATCGCTGCGCAGACGGCCAAGCAGGTCATCGTGCAGAAGGTGCGCGAGGCCGAGCGCAAGAAAGTGGTCGAGGAATTCGAAGGGCGGGTGGGCCAGCTGCTGTCCGGCGTGGTCAAGCGCGTCGATCGCAATGGCGTTTACGTCGATCTGGGCGGCAATGCAGAGGGCTTCATCCCGCGCGAGAACATGATGCCGCGTGAGCCGGCCCGGCCGCAGGATCGCATCAAGGCTCTGTTGCGGGAGGTTCGCTCCGAGCCGCGCGGGCCGCAGCTGTTCCTGACCAGGACTTCGCCGCAGTTCCTGCTCGAGCTGTTCAAGATCGAAGTGCCCGAGGTCGGCCAGGGCCTCATCGAGATCCTCGGTGCGGCGCGCGACCCCGGTCTGCGGGCAAAGATCGCCGTGAAGAGCAACGACCGCCGCATTGACCCGGTCGGCGCCTGCGTCGGAATGCGCGGATCGCGTGTGCAGGCAGTATCGAATGAACTCGCCGGCGAACGCGTGGACATCATTCTCTGGAACGAGAGTCCGGCGCAGTACGTGATCAATGCCATGTCGCCCGCCGATGTCAGCTCGATCGTGGTCGATGAAGAAGCCCACAGCATGGATCTCGCTGTGCAGGAGGACAAGCTGTCACAGGCGATCGGCCGTGGTGGCCAGAATATCCGTCTCGCCAGCGAGCTTACCGGCTGGGAGCTGAATGTGATGACGGAGGCCGCCGCCGAGGAGAAGAGCGAGAAGGAGTCCCGGGTTCTCCTCGACCTGTTCAAGGACAAGCTCGACGTGGACGAGGAAGTCGCGCTTATCCTGGTGCAGGAGGGCTTTTCCAGCATCGAGGAAATCGCCTATGTCCCGGCAAACGAGTTGCTCGGCATCGAGGAATTCGATCAGGATATGGTTGATGAGCTGCGGAACCGGGCCCGCGATGTCCTGATTACGCTGGCCATCCAGAATGAGGAAAAGATCGACAAGGCACCGCCGGCCCAGGATCTGCTCGACTTGGAGGGCATGGATCCGGTGCTTGCAGGCCAGCTTGCCGCGCACGGTATCTGCACCCGTGATGATCTTGCCGAGCAGGCAGTTGACGATCTGGAGGGTATTGAAGGGCTTGATGACGAGCGCTCGGCCAGGCTGATCATGGCGGCCCGTGCGCATTGGTTCGAACAGGAGTCGGCCGGTTGAATTTTCTTGACCTGCCAGTACGCGGGGTAGCCCTATGTCGGAAGTGACGGTCACGCAGTTTGCAGAGGCCCTGAAGATTCCTGTCGAGAAGCTCCTTGCCCAGCTGGGTGAGGCGGGCATCTCGGTCACAGGCGCCGATGCGGTAATCAGCGACGATGCCAAGCAGGATCTGCTGACATACCTGCGTCGTACGCATGGTCATGACGACAGTACCGCCACGGCTGCAGCGCCCCGCAAGATCACGCTTAACCGGCGTACTTCGACGGAAATCAAGGTCGGTGCCGGGCAGGGCCGGGCCAAGACCGTAACCGTCGAGGTTCGGCGCAAGCGAACCTACGTCAACCGGGATGTTCTCGAGCAGGACGCCCGCAAGCAGCAGGAAGAACTTGATCGGCAAAAGGCCGAAGAGCAGGCGAAAGCCGAGCAGGAACGTCAGCGCGAGCAGCTTGAGCAGGAGCGCCTGCAGCGCGAGAAGGACGAGGCTGAAGCCGAGGCGCGCAAGAAGGCCGAGGAAGAGGCGTTGCGGGCCAGCGAGGTGGTGACCGCACAGGAAACCGAGAAGGCGCGGGTCCGGATCGAGGAAGAGACGCGGAAGCGGGATGTGGAAGCCCGTCAGCGCCGCGAGGCGATCGGCAAGCGTGAAGTGCGTCGCGAGGTGGTCGATGTGCTGACCGCCACTCCGGAAGAGGATGTTCCGGACGACAAAGGCACCCTTTTTGGCCGCCAGGAGCTGCACGTTGCAGCGGATGCGAGCGGCCGCCGCAAGAAGAAGAAGGCACGGCGACGAACGGTGGCCGTGTCGGTCGACAGCAGTCGGCATGGCTTCGAGCGACCGACGGCACCCGTCGTTCGCGAGGTGGCGATTCCGGAGACCATCAAGGTGGGCGAGCTGGCGCAGCGCCTTGCCGTCAAGTCAACGGATGTGATCCGTTCATTGATGAAACTCGGCGTGATGGCAACCATCAATCAGGCAATCGATCAGGATGCTGCCACCCTCGTGGTCGAGGAGTTCGGACACATCGCCAAGCCGGTGAAGGTCGAAGATCTTGAAGATGCGCTGAAGCCGGATGATGCCGATGCCGGCGAGAAGAAGCCGCGCCCGCCGGTCGTCACCGTGATGGGCCACGTCGATCATGGCAAGACCTCGCTGCTGGATTACATACGCCGAACCAAGGTTGCCTCCGGCGAGGCGGGCGGGATCACCCAGCACATCGGTGCCTACCATGTGGAAACCGACAAGGGGCTGATCACCTTCCTCGACACACCCGGCCACGCGGCCTTCACGTCGATGCGGGCGCGAGGCGCCAGGGTCACGGACATCATCGTGCTGGTGGTTGCGGCGGATGATGGCGTGATGCCGCAGACCGAAGAAGCGATCGTGCATGCACGCGCAGCGGGCGTGCCGATCGTGGTGGCCGTCAACAAGGTTGACAAGAGCGATGCGGATCTGGATCGCGTGCGTCAGGAACTCGTTGCCAAGGAAGTCGTCCCCGAGGAGTGGGGTGGCGACACGATGTTCGTCAATGTCTCCGCAAAAACCGGACAGGGCATGGACGATCTGCTCAATGCGATCCTTCTCCAGGCGGAAGTGCTTGAGCTGACCGCCGTGGCCGAAGGGCGTGCGGCTGGCGTGGTCATTGAATCGAGCCTGGAAAAGGGCCGCGGGGCTGTGGCCACCGTTCTGGTAACCAGGGGTTGCCTGAAGCTCGGCGATGCCCTGCTTGCCGGTCACGAGTATGGCCGCGTGCGGGCGATGACCAATGAACTGGGCGAGCCGGTTACCGAAGTCGGACCATCCCGGCCGGTATCGGTTCTGGGCCTGTCCGGCACGCCGAATGCCGGTGACGATGTTCTGGTGCTTGAGGACGAACGTAAAGCCCGTGAACTGGCCCAGTTCAGGCTGGCGCGTACCCGCGATGTGAAGCTCGCCCAGCAGCAGGCAACCAAGCTCGAAGACGTTTTCAGCCAGTTCGACGCATCGCAGTCGAAATCACTGCAGCTGCTGATCAAGGCGGATGTCCAGGGCAGCGCCGAGGCCCTGAGCGATGCGATGAGCAAGCTCTCGCATGATGAGGTACAGGTCAAGGTCATCAGTACCGGCGTTGGTGGGCTCAGTGCCTCCGACATCACGCTGGCCGCCGCGTCGAAGGCCATCATCATTGCGTTCAATGTTCGTGCAGATGGTGCCGGCCGCCAGGCCATCAAGGAAACCGGTGTGGATGTCCGCTACTACAGCATCATCTATCAGGCCATCGATGATGTGCGTGCCGCGATCACGGGAATGCTGTCGCCGATTGTCCGGGAGCAGATCGTCGGTCTTGCGGAAGTTCGCGACGTGTTCAAGTCGCCGAAATTCGGCGACATTGCCGGCTGCCTGGTCGTCGATGGCTATGTGCGGAGAAACAACCCGATCCGTGTGCTCCGGAACAACGCAGTCATCTACGAAGGCGAACTCGAGTCACTCAGGCGCTTCAAGGATGACGTCAATGAAGTCCGGGCCGGCACCGAGTGTGGCATCGGGGTGCGCAACTACAACGATGTGAAGCCCGGTGACCAGATCGAGTGTTATGAGCGGATCACCGTTGAACGGACAGCCTGAGGCCGGCTGCAGGACTGACCATGGCCCGTGACTTCCAGCGGGGCCGGCGCATCGAGGAGCGGATCCAGAGACTGCTCTCCGATGTGATCCGCACGCAGGTGCGTGACCCGCAGGTCGAGGGAATCGTGATTACCCATGTGCGCGTATCGCGCGACCTGGGCGTTGCGTGGGTTTCCTGGTCGACATGGAGCGGCGAGGGCGGTGCAGACCCTGCGGTGCAGGCGGGGCTCGAACGTGCCAGCGGCTTCCTGCGTTCACACCTTGCCCGCGAACTCAACACCCGCACCGTGCCCGAGTTGCGTTTCCGCTTTGACGATCAAGGTGAAAAAAGTCGCGAGATTGATCGCCTGATCGACGCTGCCGTTGGCGACTCGAAGGATGATCCGTCCACGGAGACGGATCCCGAGAGTGGCGACAGTGAGCGGATTGACAAGCCGTGAGAGGCGGCGCCCGGGAGGTCCATGGGGCCGCGCAGCCGCGCAAGCTGCGCCGGAAGGTTGACGGGCTGTTGCTGCTGGACAAGCCCTCCGGCATCACGTCGAATGCCGCGTTACAAAAGCTGAAGTGGCTGTATGGAGCGCGCAAGGCCGGGCACACGGGCAGTCTCGACCCCCTTGCGAGCGGCATGCTGCCCATTTGCTTCGGTGAGGCCACGAAGCTCTCGCAGTATCTGCTTGGGGCCGACAAGACTTATCTGGTCCGTGCCCGGTTCGGGATCCGCACGGATACCGCCGATTCGGATGGTGCGGTTGTCGAAACCACGGATGCGCTGATTGCTGATGAGGCGGCGCTCAGAAGGGCGCTGGACCAGCTGACCGGACCCATCCTGCAGGTGCCGCCCATGTACTCGGCCCTGAAGCATCAAGGGCAGCGTCTCTACGAAATTGCGCGGGCGGGTCGGGAAGTGGCGCGCGCAGCCCGGCCGGTTGAGGTCTACAGCTTTGGCATCGAGCAATTTGATCCGCTTACCCCCTTATTGCGGGTTCACTGCAGTAAGGGCACGTATGTCCGTGTTCTGATTGAAGATCTTGCCGGATTGCTCGGGTCTTTGGCGCATGTGATCGAGCTGCGGCGGATCGCCGTGGGTTCATTCGATGACTCAGCCATGCTCACGGTTGAACAGTGCGCGAGCGCCGCCGAGGCGGGCGAAGCAGCACTCGATGCGCTGCTGCGGCCGCTGGACGAGGTGGTGTCCCGGTGGCCGCTGATCCGGCTGGGACCGCATGACGTCCAGCTCCTGCTGTGCGGCAACCAGGTCAGGGTGCAGGCCGATCTTGCGGCGGGCATGGTTCGCCTCCATACGGAAAGCGGAGGTTTTTTCGGCATGGGTGAGCTGATGGCCGATGGGCGACTGCTTCCCCGTCGCCTGCTGGCCCATGATTCCGGCACCCGGAGCAGCGGTACCCCGGATCGTTCAGCTATCCCTGTGACCGATACATGGTTAGAATAGCGCCCGATTACATGGGCTGATATCAAGAGTTTGGCAACAGGAGAAGGCTGGAATGCCCCACACGGCTGAAGCGAAGAGCAAGATTGTTGGTGAGTACCGCCGTAATGCGGCTGATACGGGTTCGCCTGAGGTGCAGGTTGCACTCATGTCTGCCCGCATCACAGAGTTGACCGATCACTTTTCCCGTCATCAGAAAGACCATCATTCCCGTCAGGGTCTGCTTCGTCTTGTCAATCAGCGGCGCAAGCTGCTTGATTATCTGCGTTCGACGGATGTCGACCGCTACAAGAGCCTGATCGAGAAGCTTGGTCTGCGCCGTTAATCGGGCGCCGGGTTCGTACCGCTCCGGGTTTGTTTTGGACCAGTCGGCCCTGATCGGCGACTGGTCCCTCCCTCCATTGCCTTGCGAGAACATTTGAGGAATTCATTGTGGCTATAGTCAAAAAGTCTTTTCCCTACGGCGAGCATCAGGTAACCATCGAGACTGGCGAGATCGCCAGGCAAGCCGGTGGTGCGGTTGTCGTCAGCATCGGCGATACGATCGTGCTGGTCACGGCCGTGGCAAAGAAGGAAGCCGTACCGGGCAAGGACTTCTTTCCGCTGACCATCGATTACCAGGAAAAGACTTTCGCTGCAGGCCGCATTCCGGGCGGATTCTTCCGGCGCGAGGGTCGTCCGAGCGAGAAGGAGACACTGGTGTCCCGTCTCATCGACCGGCCACTTCGCCCGCTGTTCCCCAAGGGGTTCCTCAACGAAGTCCAGGTGATTGCCACCGTCATATCGGTGGATCCCCAGATCGATTCCGATATTCCCGCCCTGCTCGGTGCTTCGGCAGCCGTGGCCCTTACCGGTGCACCCTTCATGGGTCCGATCGGTGCGGCGCGCGTCGGATACATCGATGACAAGTTCGTCCTGAATCCGTCCGCTGCACAGTTGGCGACATCGAAGCTCGACCTCGTCGTGGCCGGCACCGCAAAGGCCGTATTGATGGTGGAGTCATCCGCCGATCAGCTGCCGGAAACGGTCATGCTCGATGCGGTCATGTTTGGCCATGCCCAGATGCAGGTGGCCATCGAGGCGATTCGTGAACTCGCGGCTGAAGCGGGCCGGCCCGTGTGGGACTGGCAGGCGCCTGCAGGTAATCCCGAGCTGGCTGCGGCAGTTGCCGCCGCCGTTGGCGAACAGTTTTCCGCAGCCTACAAGATTCATGACAAGCAGCTTCGCTATGCCGAGGTCGGCAGGAT
>JAHDYN010000085.1 GCA_023383735.1 Gammaproteobacteria bacterium
AGCGTGGGCCGGCCGATCACCCTAGACCAGGTGGCCTGCGACTTTCCGGAACTGAAACTGATCGGCATCCACGTCGGCATACCCTGGCACGACGAGATGATTGCGATGGCCTGGAAGCACGCCAACATATACATCGGCTGCGACGCGCACCGGCCCAAATACTGGCCCGACAGCTTCAAGCGCTACATCAATTCGCAGGGACAGGACAAGGTGATCTTCGGCACCGACTTCCCGGTGCTGCCCTTCCAGCGCACGGTGCAGGACATCGACGAACTCGGCTTCAAGCCCGAGGCACGCCGCAAGCTCATGCGCGACAACGTGCTGCGGATCTACGGGCTGTCGTAACAGCGGTTACGGCGCGCCCACAGCTGCTTTGCTGCCCAGCATCACCTGGATATCGGCCTCGGCGAGGCCGGCTTCGCGCAGGACCTCGACGGTGTGCTCGCCGAGCCGCGGCTGCAGTCGCCGCACGCTGGCCGGCGTTTCGGAGAATGTCACCGGATAACGCGTCATGCGCAGCCGGCCTTCGGTGGGATGGTCGACTTCCTGCCAGAAACCAACCGCATTGAGGTGCGGATCATCCTTCAGCCCCTGCAGCGTGTTGACCATGTTGGTCGGCACGCTGGTCTTGCCGAACATCTCCAGCCACTCTGCCGTCGTCCGCGTGAGCATGATCTTCGCGGTTTCCTGGTAAGTGTCGTCGATATTCGCCACCCGCTTTGACAGCGTGGTGAAACGCGGATCGCTGATCAGCTCCTCGTTGCCACTGAGCTTGCAGAAGACCTCCCAGTGCGCATCGAGGTACGGCAGGATCGCGATGTAGCCGTCTTTGGTCTTGTAAGGCTTGCGGTGATGACTCATCAGCCGCGTGTAGCCCGGGCTGCCGATCTGCGGCTCGAAAGCCATGCCCCACAGGTGCTCGGCCATCGTGTAGTACACCATGGTCTCGAACATCGGCACCTCGATCTCCTGGCCGGCGCCGGTACGCTCGCGACTGTAGAGCGCCGCGGTCACCGCCGAGACCACCTGCATGGCCGTGGTCTTGTCGGCCACGATGGTCGGCAGATAGCGTGGCTCGCCGAGCACCATTTCGTTGAGCATCGCGATGCCGCTGACTGCCTGGATGGAATCGTCCAGCGCACCGCGCTTGCCATAGGGACCCGCCGCGCCATAGCCGTAGGTGCCACAGTAGATGATCTTCGGATTGACGGCCTTGAAGGCTGCATAGTCCAGGCCCAGCTTGGTCATGACCTGCGGGCGATTGTTGTGTATCACGACATCGACATGCTTCCCCAGCTCCAGCGCGGCCGCCACAGCGGATGGCTGCTTGAGATCCAGCACGACGCTGCGCTTGTTGCGGTTGCAGGTCAGGTAGAGGGCCGCCATGCCCTTGTTGCGATAAGCACCCAGAGATCGGTTGCTGTCACCGTAGGGCGGCTCGATCTTGATGACCTCGGCGCCCATGTCGGCCAGCATCTGACAGGCCCAGGGACCGAGTACGACTGCGGTGATTTCGAGTATGCGAACGCCTGTCAGGGGGCCGGACATCATCATCCTTCCATGCAAAAAAGGAGGTGGGAGCGCCTTCAGGCGCGATCCGGCGAATTGTAGCCGGGAATCGCGACTGAAGCCGCCCCTGCGGCCGCTCTACAGCTTCTTCAGGGCGGCGCGGGCCTCTTCCAGGCCCGGATAGTCGGACTGGGCCTCGTCCACCGCGCGCTGCAGCTCCTGCTTCGCACCCACCGTGTTGCCGGTGGCCAGGTAAGCCATGCCGAGGTGATAGTGAAAGATCGGAAACTGCCCGGCCTTTGCCACCACGCGCTCGAGCACGCTGACAGCCTCCGCATACTGCGCGTTCCGGTAGTGCGCCCAACCCAGGGTGTCGAGTACCGCCGGGTTGTCGGACTTGTCCAGCTTCTTCGCGAGCTCGAGCGCCCGCGCCCAGCTTGCCTTGTCGCTACGGTAGTCGAGCAGCAGCGCAGCGAGGTTGTTGATGGCCGGCTCGGCATCCGGGTTGGTCTTCAGCAGGTTCTCGTAGAGCTTGATGGCATCGTCACGCCGCCCGGCCAGCTCCAGTTCGGTACCCAGCAGCATGGTCAGCTCGATACTGCCGGGATTGGCCTTGAGGCCGCGCTCGTAGACCTTGACGCGGGCATCCCGATCCTTGCGGTAGACGCCAGCCAGCGATTGCCAGGCAACGATGGAATCAGGCTTCTTTTCGACCACTTCTTCCAGGTAGGCGGTGGCCTTGTCGGAATCGCCCTGCCCGCCGTAGATCCCGCCCAGCAGGAACTTCGCAAACAGCTCGTTCTCGGTGTTGCCCAGCTGCTCATTGAGTACGGCAATCGCATCATTGGGCTTGCCGGCGGCCAGCAGCGAGCGTACGAGGCCTTCCAGCGGCAAGGGATCGTTCTTGCGGGCGGCGGCCGATTTCCTGAATGCGTCGGCTGCACCGCTGAAGTCCTTCTTCTGCGCCAGTACACGGCCCAGCGAGAAATCACCCACGCCTTCCTGGCCCGACAGCGTGGCGAGGCGCCGTGCTTCGGCTTCGGCCTTCTCCGTCTGGCCCTGCGCCATCAGCACCTCGACCAGGCGGCCCGAGGCCAGCGCGTCATCGGGCTTCTGCTCGACCTGCTTGCGCAGCAGCTCTTCGGCTTCCGGAAACTCGCGGGACATCGCATGCAGCGCTGCCAGCTGCTGCAGACCTTCTTCGGACTTCGGATTCACTTCAAGAACGCGACGATAGGTGTCCTTGGCCAGCGTGAGGTCGTTCTTCTGGGCGTAAGCCTGCCCGAGCAGCAGCAGTGCGCGCTCGTTGTCCGGCTCCTTGCGCAACACCAGGCGCAGGTCGGCGATCGCGTCGTCATGCTTCTTGTCCTGAAAGCGGATGCCGGCACGGAACAGCAGCGCACCGGGATCGTCTGGCGCATCCGCAAGGATCTTTTCGATCAGCGCGGTGGCTTCATCCAGACGACCGGCCCGGATCTCGATCGCCACGATGCGGGTACGCGCGTTGAGACCTTCGGCGCTCTTCGGGCTGCGCTCCGCCAGGCCCTGATAGGCGAGCTTCGCATCGTCCGGGCGCTCGCGGCTTTCGAGCAACTGGCCGAGTGCCAGCCGCAGCTTGTCGGCATCCGGGTTCTGCTCGATGAACTCGCGCAAGGCGGCTTCGGCCTTGTCCTGATCGCGCTGGGTGGCAAGAAACTGCACGTAACCCAGCTGCTTGTCGGTATCGGTGGGGTCGCGCTCGGTCAGGCCCTTGAGCAATTTCTCGGCGTCATCCACGCGACCCTGGCTGGTGTAGAACTGGGCCAGCTGGAACTGGTAGGACTGCTCCTTGGGAAAATCCGCGGCCAGCGACTGCAGGCTGGTCTCAACCTGGTCCAGGCGCTTTGCCTGCGAGAGCATGACCACGCGCAGTTCGCGCAGCGGCCGGCTCTTCTCGGCCGGCAGGCGGGCGATGGCCGTATCGAGGGTCTTGAGACCCGCGTCCAGGTCTTCCATCGAATCTGCAGCCGCCTTCAGGATGATCGCATCGGCATAGTCGGGATCGAGTTCCAGGGACTTGTTGATCTCGGCGATACCAGCCTCGCGATCACCCTGCTGCACCAGCACGCGTGCCTGCAGCAGATGCACCCGCGCATCGTCCGGCGCCATCTTGAGCAGCTCCGTGGCCTGTTCGGCAGCCTGCTCCCAGGCCTGACCGAGGAAATACAGCGTACCGAGCTTGATGCGCGCCTCTACGTTGGTCGGGTCACCGTCCACGGCCACCATCAGGTGCCCGAACATCTCCTGGTATTTCTCGTCCTTTTCGGCGATCAGAGCCAGCAGATAGCGGGCCCTGGAGTTCTTCGGTTCGACCTGGGCGGCGTTCTGCGCTTCCAGCTTGGCCTTGACGTACTCGCCGTCGTCAAAAAAGGCCTGTGCCTTGACCAGGTACTCCGCAGCCCGCTCCTCGGGCGAAGCACAAGCCACCAGCAGCAGCACCGCAACCAGTCCAGCCAGATATTTTCCGTATTTCACTGCAAACCCCTGCTATAACAGATCGCGGCTCAAGCCGCGCCTACCTGTGGGAGCGGCTTCAGCCGCGATCCCGTCTCTTCAGACTGGCCACACAGCGTGCCGCCGTCTGGCCATCCCACATATCCGGCCGCCGGCCCTTCTGCCAGTTGCCATCGAGTACACGGGCAACTTCGGCCATCAGCATATCCGGCTTCAGCAGCCGATTGGTACCTTCGGTGACCGTGACCGGGCGCTCGGTGTTCGCGCGCAGCGTCAGGCACGGGATGCCGAGATAGGTCGTTTCTTCCTGCACACCACCGGAATCGGTGATTGCCATCGATGCATTGCTGACCAGGTTCATGAACTGCACGTAGCCCACCGGCTCGCAGAGTTTGACGTTCGGCGTGGCAGCCAGCCGGTCATGCAGGCCGAACTCGCGCAGATTCTTCAGCGTGCGCGGATGCACCGGGAAGACCAGCGGCAGCCGCGCCGCGACCTGCTGCAGTTCGTCGACCAGCGTCGTGAGCGTGGCCCGGTCATCGACATTCGAAGGCCGGTGCAGCGTCACCACCGCATAGCCCTGCGGCTTCAGACCCAGACGCGCGACCGTTCCGTCGCTCTCGATCTGCCCGCGCAGCAGCTCATAGGAGTCGAGCATGATGTTGCCGACCCGCTCGATACGCGCCGCAGGGATGCCCTCCTTGCTCAGGTTCTCGTCACCATCCGGCGAGGGCGTCCAGAGCAGATCCGCGAGCACATCGGTAACCAGGCGATTGAGTTCCTCGGGCATGCTGCGGTCGAAGCTGCGCAGCCCCGCCTCGAGGTGCACGATGCGGATACCGAGCTTTGCGCAGACCATGGCGACGGCGGCGGTCGAGTTGACGTCACCGGCCACGATCACCCAGGCCGGCCGCTCAGCCAGCACCACCGGCTCATAGCTCAGCATCACGCGGGCGGTCTGCTCTGCATGACTGCCGCTGCCCACGCCCAGGTGATGATGGGGTTCCGGCAGGCGCAGGTCGCGAAAGAAGGTATCGGACATATTGGCATCGTAGTGCTGGCCAGTATGCACCAGCCTTGGTTCAAAGCTGCCGTCGGCCACCAACGCATGCCAGAGCGGCGCCACCTTCATGAAGTTGGGACGCGCCGCCGCGATGAGGTGCACCAAGGGCTGGGTCATTGCATATCGATTGCAGACGTTGCGGTCCTGAACGGCACCGACTCGCCAGGCAGGAAGTAGCTCAGCTTCGGATCGATGTCGCGTATGAAGTCCTGCAAACGGGCATCCGCTTCGGGCAACTGTGCGGCGTCGCCAACAGGGGTGGTAAGTCGCACAAGGGCGCCATCCGAGCGGTTCATGAGCAGGCCATCCCGGAATATGTACCACTTCACCGCAAACTCGTTGACCAGGTTCCGGCCACGCTGTTCAAACCAGTAATAGACCAGCTGCCGTTGATCACCCATCGAGATGACCGCGCGGTTGACACGCAGCGAACTGCCGTCGGCCCGCACATCGGGAACCGTGTACTCATCGATCGTTTCGACCTGCCAGCCGCCCCCCGGCAGGCAGCCGCGCGGGGAATGCACCGAAGCGCCCTGTACCTGCGACTCGTAGTAAGCGATCCACAGACCAATCGGCATACCGTCGGCAGGCCGGACGAATACCGAGGATGCGTAATCTGAAAGCGCAAGCTCCCTGAGGGATCGGGCATCGACAGGCGCCTCGCGCCCTTCCCAGTCATCGATCTGCATTGGGAAGGTCTGCAAAGGTGCATGCACCGGCACCAGCATGGGTGGGCGGGTATAGGTCAGGGACACAATCGCAACCGCGACAACGACCGCCGTTCCAGTCAGTACTTGCGCATTTGGCCTGGCCCTGGCCAACAGCTTCGTCAGGTCTGGCAGTGACGGGACATCCAGACCGAAGATCTGCAGGAACTTCTGCTTCTCCATGCGGGCAAAGATCCAGATCTGGGCGAACAGGATCACCACGCAGCTCATGAAGATCACCCAGCCCTCGAAATCATGCAGAAAGCCTTCTGCCTGTTCGATACCGTAGTAGTTCACGAGGATGCCTATGATCCCGATGCGAAAGCTGTTCATCAGGATCGTGATCGGCACGGTCGAGACAAACAGGATTGCCCTCTGCCACCAGCGCCCGCGCATCAACGCCGCACACAGGAAACCGAAACTCATCAAGGGGAACAGGTAACGCATACCACTGCAGGCCTCGGCCACTTGCAGCTGATAGCTGCCGAGATCGATCACGTTGCCTTCAAGGTAGACACTCAACCCCGCCGCACGGATCACTGCCACGCCGATCTCTGATGAAAGCAGCTGCAGGCCGGCTGTCAGTTGCGTCTCGAAAAACCGTGGCAGCGGCATCATGAAAGCCAGATAAATGAGCGGCACCCGCAGCACGACGACGCCGCGATATCCGACCGCAGCCAGGACGAGACTCCAGATGCACATGATCAGGGCGAATTCGGAAATCTCGTAAATCGCACTCAAGGTGCCCGCAACGTGCAAACCGAATGCGGCGCCAAGCAGGGCCAGGCCCAGCCAGGAACCAACCGGGTCGAGCTCATCGAGGCGTTTTGCGCGCAACCAGAACAGGTAGAAGGCCACAAAGGGAATCATGTAGCCGTGGCTATACTCCTCGGAGCGCCACTTCGTGACCATCTCGAAGATGGCCTTGTCAAATATCTGCAACAGACAAACTGCGATGACAGCGAGCACAACCAGACTGAAGACCAGACTCCGGGTCAGGTAAGCGGAGGACAGCGCAGGCCGGGATGCGTCGGCAGATGCTTGATTCATGCTCTTCTCAGGACCACAGGGGTACGGGATACCGGGCGAAATTATCCATAATCAGCCAATAGTGCTCTGCCAGACGGTTCTCAGATTCAGGTCCCCACCGCAGCCGTCGGGGCGGGCGCAGTCTGGCCGAGTTTCGCCAGCGCGGCCCGGGCTTCCTTGATGCCCACGTAGTTCACATCGCCGGCGGTCGCCAGCTCAAGTTGCTGCCGGGCACCGACCTGGTTGCCCATGGCCAGATAGGCCATGCCGAGGTGATAGTGGTA